>JAGDCQ010000304.1 GCA_017958465.1 Lachnospiraceae bacterium | reverse complement strand
TGTGTAAAGAGCTGCGGATTCTACCGCTACTACTTTGCAGGCCGTTATGTAACAGGCTGGCAGACCATCAAGGGTAACGAGTATTACTTCGATTCATGCGGTTTTGCGCTTACAGGCACCTACCTTATCGGAAATGAGGTTTACACCTTTGATAACACAGGTGTCCTTACCGCAGGCGGCGTAGAGCTCAGTAAGTACACCGGATACGTTGTTATCGGCGGCATCGAGGTATACGTAAGAAATGGCCGTATCGTCCCTTTCTACAGATTTTTTGGAAACCTTATATTTATAGACTTCCGCTTTTGATCCGCAGACAGGTTTTAAGAACACCTGAAACCTGACAGGAACAAACAAAAGTGCCCGTGCTTGTGGGCAGAAACCGCAGGCACGGGTATTTTTGTTGTTTTTTCGCTGCTAATGTGTTATAGTCGTTTCTGCAAGAAACGGAGGGTTTAGTAATGAAAAAGAGTTTTTTTAAGGTTTTGGCCTTTATCCTGTTCCTGCCGGCGCTTTTAATGGCAGGAAGCCTTAAAGCAAGGGCAGAGGAAACGGCCGAAGCTAAGAAATTGGATATAACGGTCACCATATCTGACGGGACCTCAGCCGCAAAGCTGCTTGACGCCAATTATGAATCTGCCATCAAGCTGAATGCCGGCACAAAGATAACAATAGAGGCAGCAGAGCCCATGAAGGGGCTTTATGTCATATGGGATTCCCTTGTGCCGGAGTGGACACTTACCCTTGACGGCAAGGAAACAGTGTGCGGGAAAAACGGGTTCCTGCATGAGTACATTTCCATCCCCGACGGCGCAAAGCAGGCTGTTATCGAGATCCCCGACGGGGGCAAGGTTGGAACACAGTCGGGCACTGTCCAGGGCGGTATGCGTATTTCCGATGTTTACGCTTATTCGGAAGGAAAGTTGCCGGAATCTGTCCAGGTATGGAAACCGGTGACTGACAGGGCGGATATTCTGTTCTTTTCCACCCACGGTGACGACGAGCATATCTTCTTTGGCGGCGTGCTTGAATATTACGGTAAAGAACTTGGACTTGACGTTCAGGTGGCTTATTTTACACAGCACTGGGTATATGATGCAAGCTCCAAGATCCGTGAGCACGAGAAGCTGAACGGGCTCTGGCTTGCGGGTGCAGACCGCTACCCGATCCTCGGGAGCTTTCCGGATGCCTATTCTACGACCCTTGACGGGGCCTTAAAGACCATTTCCCTCGACGACGGCATTTTATTCATCACACAGTGCATAAGGCGCTGTAAGCCCCAGGTGGTGCTCACACACGACATAAACGGCGAGTATGGTCACGGACAGCATATGCTGGTGAGCAAGGCCACTATCGCAGCGGTGGAAAAAGCTGAGGATGCTTCCTTTGATGAGGCAACTGCCGCAAAGTACGGCACCTGGTCTGTTCCGAAGTTCTATATTCACTTATATAAGGAAAACCCTGTTCACATTGACTACAGGAAGCCTCTTGAAAGCTTTGGCGGAAAGACCGCCCTTGATGTGGCCAAGGAGGCGTACAAGTGCCATATTTCCCAGCAGTGGTGCTGGTTCTATGTGAGTGACGACTATGAGTATTCAATCTCCGATTACGGCCTTTACCGCACCAATGTGGGGCCGGACGTAAATGGCGACGACTTCATGGAGAATATCGTTTCCTATGCGGAGCAGGACAGGATAGCTGAAGAGGAACGCCTGGCTGAAGAGGCAAGGAAGAAGGCCGAGGAAGAGCGCCTTGCGGAGGAAGCAAGGAAAAAGGCCGAGGAAGAGCAGCGTCAGAAGGAAGAAGAGCAGCGCAAGAAGGAAGAGGCCGAGAGAAAGCTTCACGAAGAGGAGCTTGAGGCTCAGCGGAAGGCAGACGAAGAGTACAGGCGGCAGCAGGCCGAGCTGGAGCTTGAGCTGAAGAAGGCACAGCAGCGGGCAACCATAGTCCTTGGCGTTTGCGCGGCTATCTGTGTTGTGGCGGCGGCAGGAGCCGTTTTCCTGATAAAGAGGCGCAGGTAAAAAATGCCCCGTAATCACATTTTGAACACATTCAAAACACGTTTTCTTCACGGGTTGAACATTTTCGAAACACATTTTCCCATTATCATACAGACATAACAACAAAGACTTCCGCAGAGTTTTTGACAAAGGTTTTGTCTAAGGTATGGATCACAATGATAGGAGGATAACTCATGAAGAACTTCAAAACGATAACGGCTATTGCGATAGCGGCAGCTCTTACGATCGGGCTTACGGCCTGTGCTTCCGCAACAAGGAACGATGTGACCGGGACCGTTACAAGCGGTGCTGAAAATCAGAACAGTTCGAACACGCAGAACGGCTCAAACAGCCAGGGCAATGAAAACAGCAATACCAACAGCGGAAACGCTACAAATACTTCATCGACCACATCTGACAGCGATGAGATGTTCACGGAACGCGACCTGCTCCAGACGGCGGATCTTACAGAAGCAAAGACCATCACCGTAACAAGCGGTGAGGACGTTACCATCACCGAAGCGGGTGTTTACATTTTAAGCGGTACAGCAACAGATGTTACGATCACAGTTAATGCAACCGGCGAGAAAGACAAGGTCCAGCTTGTGCTTAACGGCCTTGAGATCACGAACACCGATGCACCGGCCATCTATATAAAAACGGCCGACAAGGTTTTCATAACAACAGCAGAAGGCACAGAGAATACACTTAAGACTACAGGTACGTTTGTTGCCGACGGCGAAACAAATCTGGATGCAGTCATTTATTCAAAAGATGATCTTGTACTCAACGGCCTTGGTACGCTTAATATCGAGTCCACCAAGGGAAACGGCGTTTCCTGCAAGGATGACCTTAAGGTAACGGGCGGTACATACATTATTAGCTGCGCTGAAGATGCGCTTGAGGCAAACGATTCCATCCGCGTGAGCGACGGAACATTTACTATCAACACCTCGAAGGATGCGCTCCATTGCGAGAACGACGAGGACAACACAGTAGGTTACATATATATCAGCGGCGGCAGTTTCACCATCACCGCCAAGAGCGACGGTATCCAGGCGGTAACCACCGTTACAATAGACGGCGGCAGTTTCAACATCACCGCTTCCGAGGGTATCGAAGCTACACACGTCGTGATCAACAACGGCACAGTTAACATCAATGCATCCGACGACGGGATCAACGCTTCAAGGAAGACCACTTCCGAGAACATCCTTATCGAGCTGAACGGCGGGGATATCACCATCGTGATGGGCCAGGGCGATACAGACGCGGTGGATTCAAACGGATCCATAGTAGTGACCGGCGGGAATATCAATATTACCGCACAGACTTCATCCTTTGATTACGATGTTTCCGGCACTATCACAGGCGGGACCGTTATCGTGAACGGGCAGCAGATAACAGAAATGCCAAACCAGATGATGGGACCCGGCGGCCAGGGCGGTTTTAATCCCGGCGGCCAGGGCGGCCAATTCCCGGGCGGCCAGGGCGGCGGCAGAAGGTAAACAAGTTTCCTCCCACCCCTAAAAATATAAACGGAGAGCAGCGCAGTGCAACAACTGCGTCTGTTCTCTTTTTTGTATTCTTGGGTGCCGTTTGGGGTAACTTTACCTCTTGAAAAGACGGGATACTGTTCCTGTTCACACTGGCATTATGGCATTTTTGCCTGATTTGCCAGTGTATATATCCCCATTTCAGTATACCATTTTGGGGCTTCACACTGGCATTTTTACATTTTGACCTAATCTGCCAGTATATCAGAGCAGTTCCGTAGACATATTTTGCCAAATAAAAGGTGGCTGCAGTCATTTTGAGACAATATTCCTGGCTTGAGCACTGGCAAAAACCACTTTTTTGAAGATTTGCCAGTGCACTTCTTGATTCCACACCCCCAAAATGCGATGACATGCACTGGCAGATTTGTCTTTTCCCCGATTTTGCCAGTATACTCTTCATTTTTTAGCTTCTTGCACACCGGTTCACGCCGTATTTTTCTGTCAATGCGGCCCACGTGATCCCGAACAAGCGGAGTTTTTCCGTAAGTTTGGAATTGTTGCGTTTTTTATTTTCTATTGATATAATGAACTCGCGACAAAAAAGGATGAGGCTTCAATAGAAGTATCTCGATCATTGACTGCACATTTCATCAGCGGCATGGAGATTAAGATGATTTTGGAAAAGCTGTATTTTGATATGGATGGCGTCCTTGCAGACTTTGACAGGGGCGTGGAGGAGATGCTTGGGCTTCCTGCGATCCCGCAGGGGAAGCAGACTCCCGAAGAAACCGACAGGCTCTACGAATATATGAGAGAAAAGGAGGCCCACTTCTACGGAAAACTCAAACCCATACCCGGGGCTGTGGACTTCTTTAACGAGATGCACAGTCGTTTTGGGGCAAAGTGCGGGATCCTTACAGGGATACCAAGACCCAAACGCGGAATTGACGAGGCAAAAGCCGACAAGGAAGAGTGGCTTAAAAAGTATCTTCCCGGCGACTACGAGGTAAACATCGTGTACCGCGTGGAAAAACCCCTTCTCTGCACTGGCAGGGGCTGCGTGCTCATAGATGATTACCGGAGCAATATCGACGCCTGGGAAAAGGCCGGCGGTACAGGTGTCCTTCACACGGACTTCGAGACCACCCGTGAAAGGCTGAAGGCGCTGGGGATACTGTAAAACAGCTTCTGCTCGCCCCAAAAAGGCAACGAGTAAAGAGGAAACGGCCAAGAATAGAGCGAAAAGGCCGGAATAGAGCAAAAAGGCCGGAATAGAGCAAAAAGGCCGGAATAAAGAAAAAAAGCAAAAAATAAAGAGGAAAGGTAACCGGGGAGAGGGCAGGAAAAGCATGGAATATCTGATCACATTTATAGAAGGGATCATATCGTTCATTTCGC
>JAGDCQ010000303.1 GCA_017958465.1 Lachnospiraceae bacterium | reverse complement strand
TGGAAGGTACACGTCGACAAGGACGGTATCTGCATCGAGAAGGCCGAGCTTGATATAAAGCTCGCGCCCGGACATCGCAAGGAGTTCCCGCTCCCCATCGCTACACAGACGGATTTCGGCGAATACACCGTTACCGTTTCTGCATGCGTAAAGGAAGAAAAGAAATACTCGCTTGTAGGTTACGAGCTGGCATTCGGACAGTGCGTATACAAAGTTGGAAAAGCGCCGAAGACTACCTGCCCTAAAGCTAAGGTAAAAGCCTTCAGGATAGAGGATTGCCGTTATACGATAGGAGCCCTCGGCGAGGACTTCCACGTGATCTTCAGCCGTGAGAAGGGCCTTATTTCCTACCTTTTCAAGAATCACGAGTTTATTTCGGAGCCTGTGAAGCCTTACTTCTGGCACGCGCCCACAGACAATGAGCGCGGTTCGAGGACGCCTTTTGCCACCTCCCAGTGGCACAGCGCGAGCCTTTATCAGAAGATCCAGTTCATGGGCGCAAACAAGAGCGATACAGAGCTTGAGGTGACCTTCAGGTACCATCTTGCCACCACACCTGCCGCTTTTGCGGATGTGACCTACAAGGTAACTCCCGACGGGGCACTTAAGGTTGTGCTGGATTACAAGGCGGTTGAAGGACTTCCGGAGATACCCGAGTTTGGTATGTTCATAAAGATCCCGAGCGAATACAGGCACATCTCCTGGTACGGAAACGGACCCGAGGAAAACTACAGCGACCGTAAGAAGGGCGCAAGGCTTGGCCTGTTCTTCAATGATGTTGAGGACAATTTCTCCGCTTATCTTAAACCGCAGGAATGCGGCAACAAGACGGATGTCCGCTATGCGGAGATCTCGTCTGACAGCGGGATCGGCATCCGCTTTGAAGGGCTTCCTGTAATGGAGTTCTCGGCTCTGCCCTGGACACCTGAAGAGATGGAGACCGCAATGCATGCTTACGAGCTGCCGCCTGTCCATCACACCATCGTTCGTCCGGCGCTCCTGCGCGCGGGTGTCGGCGGTGACAACTCCTGGGGCGCTAAGACCCACGAGGAGTTCAGGATCCCGAATAAGGATTACAGGTTTGAGTTCTGCCTTAAAGGCGTAGAAAACTAAAAGAATAAACAAAAAAGCATAGCTTCTGACGATCAGGAGCTATGCTTTTATTCCTACCGGGTTTTTCGCCTCAGATATAGAGCTGTACGAGAGGGTAATCCGTGCCGATGCAGGCTTCCTCTTCAAGCTCAAAGTTGCCGTCCTCAACCTTTTTGCATTTGAGGGCTGTATTCGCATCGTAGGCCGTTTCTGAGGACTTTGGACCGGCAGGGAAAGAAACTCTTGTCCCCTGCTTATAAAGCCTTGAAGGGCCTATCAGGAGCTTACAGGAGTGATCTGCGTAGAAGCCGTCGCCTTCGATGTAAGCGTCATGCTCCTTTAAGATGCGCTCCGCAAGAAACTCGGGGGTGCAATTTGTGCTGTCGAGCACAAGGTTGTAGTTGTTAAAGTCGAAGTAATTGATCCCGTAGATCTCGTGGTAACGCTTGTCCTCTGTCTCGGCGCGGGCTATGAGCTGTGCCTTTGCGTCTTCCTGATCCTTGTACTTCTCAACGTCGCCTCTGTTGTCGTTGAACACACGGCGCGCAGCTTCGTTGATATCCACGGATAAAAAGACCTTGAAGGACTTTTCCGCAAAGTGCCATGCAAGACGTGAGTCGAAGCAGATCTTCTCGTCAGCCTGCTCGCGGGAAATCCTTGCGACCGTATCGTCGATCTTGTGGTCGTAAGAAGGATCCGAACACATGCGCTGGTTCATCTCGAGGACCGTAAGTCCCATTTCCTCGGCAAGCTTGCGCTGCACCTTGCCTGTGGAGTAGATCTCAAAACCGTATTGATTCTCTAAAATCCTGCAGATAGTGGACTTCCCACTACCGAGGTTTCCTGTTAGTGTTATATGCATAACCGACCTCCAAAAAACTTAACCCCTGTAATACTCGTTCAGGAAGTCCTTCTCGGGAACGGGCTTCGAGAACAGGTAACCCTGTCCGTATTCGCAGCCTATCCTTCTTAGGAACTCTGCCTGGTCTTCTGTTTCCACGCCTTCGCAAATAACCTTCATGTTCAGCTCTTTTGCGAGAGTGACAATGTTCTTGATGATGACCTGCTCGCGCGCAGTCACGACATTGTTCTGAAGGAAGTACTTGTCAAGCTTGAGGACGTCAAACGGCAGCTCGCAGAGAGTGTTGAGGGAAGAAACACCGGAACCGAAATCGTCCATCGCAAGGCGGCATCCTATCTTGTGGATATCGCTGAGGATGCGCTGCTGGTAGGTGTTCTGCGCGTTGAGGGCGCTTTCCGTGATCTCTACTTCTATAAGTGACGGCTCTATGCGGTACTTCTTTAGTGTGGCCTCTATCTTTGACGGAAGGACCGTATTGTTGAGGTGCAGACGTGAGAAGTTGACCGAAACGGGTTTGACAGGCAGACCTTCATCGAGGCATTTTCTCATAGTTGCACAGACTTTGTCAAGCATATAATAATCCAGTTGCAGGATAAATCCGTTTTCCTCGAAAACAGGGATAAACTTGACAGGCGGGATGAGCTCTCCGTTGTGCTGCAGGCGCACCAGCGCCTCTGAGCCCACAAGCTCGTTGGTCCTAAGGTCCACTTTCGGCTGATAATATACGAGGAACTCGTTGTTCTTGAGGGACTGTTCCATCGTATCTTCGATATCTTTCTGCTCTATGAGGGTTTCGTGCATGGATTCGTCATAGAACATGTAACTGCAGTTGTGGTAGTCGGATATATTCTTCAGCGCGATGATCGCCCTGTCTACCGCTATCATTGCGGTGTCGCCGGCCTCCACAAGGTAAATGCCGATAGTTAGCGCAAACCTGTAATACTCGCCGTTCTGCTGAGGGATGCGCTTTGCGTCATTGATGATACGCTTGATCTTGGCCTGCAGGTCGGTGCCGTTTTCGTAAGGGTACATAACAACGAAGCGGTCGCCCGAAATACGCGAGATCAGGGCGTTTGCGCCAACAACCTTCTGCAGGATCTCCGAAAGCCCAAGAAGGATGGAGTCGCCTGCAGTGTAGCCGTAAGTATCATTAAGCAGCTTGAACTGCTGGATATTTGCGTAGATGAACGCGTACTGCGTGTTGTCGTTCGCGCTGAGCCTCTTGTCCGCGCGCTGCAGGAATGCCGAGTAGTTGTAGGCACCTGTGAGGGTATCCATCTGGGAAACAAAATCGAGGGTTTCCTGGGACCGCAGCTGAACAAGGTAGCTTCCCACGAGCTTTGCGAGGAGGAGGAGGGAATCCTGTTCCTCTTTCTTGAAGACGCGGGTCTCGGCGCTGCTTCCGTTGATATAGTAAATGTAATTGCTCTTGTATTTGATACCGTGCTGGATAAAGGCTTTTGCCCTGAAAAGGTAAGGATCCTTTGTGAGATCTATGCCGGAGGCCGTAAGCTCCGCCACGTCGTCGCAGCAGAAGGCGCTGGAGGCGTCGGCTTCGTAGCCGAGGAACAGATCGTCGGTGGAGTATTCCGTCTCCTTTGTCTTTTCGGGGAGCTTGTATTTCTTGTCGGAAGCCCACTCGAAAAGAACTTTTGCCTTTGTATCCGTTTCGTACTCTTTGAACTCTGCGATCACAAAGTGATCGAGCTTGTAGTAGATGCCGATGATGGACAGCATCACGTTGATGGACATATTAAGATCCCTGGAGTCGAAGAGGATATCGATAGCGTTTCCGAGGATGGTGCTGTCCACGCTCTGGCGTTCCTTGGAGGTGGAGGAAGGCATCATCAGCTTTATGTTGTTCTTGTTGCGCGTTGTTTCGGGGATCTGCTTCATGCCGGTGTTGTAAACACTGTAACGGCCCTTGCCCTTTGACTTTGCATCATACAGAGCCATATCAGCCTTGTTGAAGAGCTGCTGGAAGGAAAGGTCGTCCACCGGGAAGAGGGATATACCGATACTGCAGGAAAGTCCGTACTTCTGGTTGGAATCGCTCATAGTGTTCTGGATGGCGGAAAGTATGGACTGGGCAAGCTCCACCACGAAGGACATGGAAGGAACGTTGCGGACCAGGGCTACAAACTCGTCGCCGCCAAAGCGCCCGATGATGGTGTTTTCCGGGAAGATCCTGCGCAGGCGCCCTGCGATGTCCACAAGGAGGGCATCCGCGAAAGCATAACCGTAGGAGGTGTTGAGGGTCGTGAAGTCGTCCACGTCCACAAGCATAAAGGCCATGATCTCGGCGTCTTCATTGTGCGAGATAACGGACTCGACCATCTCCTGGAAGGTCTGGTAGTTGTAGAGCTTTGTGAGTGTGTCGCGGGAAGCCTCTTCACGGAGCTTTTCCGTTTCAAGCTTATCGCTGTTAATGTCGCTTGTCTGACCGATAACGCTGACAGGGTAGCTCTGATCGTTGTTAAAGACCTTTGTGCCCGTAAAGCGGTACCAGCGGTAGGTCCCGGAGGTGTCCTTCAGGCGGATCTCGGAAGAGACAACAGGGTCGTTTGTAACAAGGTCGTCGCAGAACTGGTAGAAGGTCCACTGATCTTCGGGGTGGATCTTTTCGGATGAGATGGTTTCCTTCCTGTGCTGTCCGGAAACATCGAAAAGAGGCTCTGTTACTGAGTTTGCTTCGTCCCAGAGCATGGTGTCGGTGTCAAGGAAGTATTCCCAGATGAAATTGTTCTTGTTGGTGAGGGCCGTGCGGTAACGGCGCTGTATGGACTCGATATGCTCGTTCTCGTGCTTTGAGGTGATCATATCGTAAACATGCGCAAAGATGAGCCATGCCACCAGCAGGATGAAGACCGTAAATTCCGTAAAGAAGAAGCCGTTTGCGATGCCCTTGATGACATCAAGGCTTGTATCCAGCTTGTCGGCCCTGTAAAGGGCGATGATATCTATATTCTTGAAAGCTGAATCTGCGTAGTAGAGGTAGTAGGTGTCCTTTACGTTCGGATCGTAATATTTTGTGAGGGATTCGTTCCTGGCATCAAAAGCAGAGCGGAAGGCCTCGTAGGAGTAGCCGCGCTCGAAAGAACAGGACTTGAGATAATCGATAAAAATAGAGCCCTTCTGAGTGATGGTGTCGATCTCGTAGAGGGATCCGGTGACGGGCAGCATTCTTCCGCGCTCGGTCCCTTCCTTCAGGACAACGCTGACAACAACGCCGTCAAGGTGTGTTGCGACGTTGATACCTTTAAGGCTGTCTATAAGGTTGTTGAGCTCATAGGAAGAGTAGACAACATCATCTGTGTAGACCTCGTCAAACTTCGCCAGCGCCTGCTCGTACACAGCACGTATGTTTTCGTAGGCGTTTTCACGCTGAAGCCTTTGAGAACGCGAAATAAAAGCCTGATATTGGTAGAAAAAGACTATCGAAATACCAAGTATAAGAGCTATTATGATATATTTTTTATTAAACCCACGGGTTTTCATCAGTTGCCAACCTCATATATTTCTCCGAATAGATTATACTAAAAGTACGACAAATCCGCAACAGAATTCCCGTTTTTCACGCAAAATTTCTTGAATTAAGACCGTCAGATTGTTATTATATTTTCAAGCTGATTACGAGGGCAGAAACCGGCTGCGAAGAGCGGCCCTAAAGTTTCGCTTTCAAGTGAGCAAAGGAGGAAACTATATGACTCAGCAGCAAATGTATTCGTTGCTAAAAAAGGCAGTGATCCCCGCAGTGATCATAATAGTCGGGATAATCATCCTGTCTAATTCTTTTTATACTATAAGGGAGCAGGAGCAGGCGGTGGTGACCACCTTTGGTACGCCGCAGGCCGTTGCGGAGCCGGGCTTGCACTTCAAGATCCCGCTGGTACAGGAAGTCAGGAAGGTAAACACCACCATCCAGGGTATCGCCATCGGTTATGATGCAACGAGCTTAAGGACCATCGAAGACGAGTCCCTGATGATCACTTCGGACTTCAACTTCGTTAATGTGGACTTTTTCGTGGAATATAAGGTGGTTGATCCAATAAAGGCGCTGTACGCATCGGACGAACCGGCCTTCATCCTGAAGAATATCGCGCTTTCCTGCATACGTTCCACCATCGGCCTTTACGACGTGGACAGCGTTATCACCACAGGAAAGAACGAGATCCAGAGCGTTATCAGGGATTCCATCACACAGAGGCTTGAGGCTCACAATATCGGTCTCCAGCTTGTGAACATCACGATCCAGGACGCTGAGCCGCCGACAGAAGCCGTGCTCGAAGCTTTCAAAGCTGTGGAAACGGCAAAGCAGGGCAAGGAAACGGCTATCAACAATGCCCAGAAGTACAGGAACGAGCAGCTTCCGGCAGCTGAGGCGAAGATCGACCGCATCATCAAGACAGCAGAGGCGCAAAGGCAGGCCCGCATCAACGAGGCCAACGGTCAGGCGGCCAGGTTTGATGCCCTTTACAAGGAATACATCAAGTATCCGCTCATCACAAAGCAGCGTATGTTCTTTGAAGCTATGCAGGATATCCTGCCGGATCTTACAGTGATAATCGACGACTCCGAGACAGGTGTACAGAAGATACTTCCTCTCGAGAGCTTCACCGGCGAAACGGTAACTGAGTAAGGAGGATCCTATGGACAATTATACAGACAATATGAAACGAGCAAATAAGACAGAACGGATCAGACAGCCCAGGTACGGGCGTTACATCTTTGTGGCGATCCTTGCGATCGTGGTCTTTCTCCTTATAGACAGCGCATATATCGTAACTTATGAAAACCAGTACACTCTGGTAAAGCAGTTCGGAAAAGTTGAAAAAATCGTTTCCGACCCCGGACTCAGCTTGAAGATACCTTTTATCCAGACAACGGACACCCTTCCGAAGTCCATCCAGATATACGATCTTGCGGCTTCGGACGTTATCACCGAGGACAAAAAGAGCATGGTGGCTGACTGCTACGTACTCTGGAGGATAAAGGATCCCAAGCTTTTCGTTCAGACCCTGAACTCCATTTCAAATGCCGAGAGCCGTATCAACATCACTGTTTACAACGCAATAAAGACCGTGATAAGCAGTATGGTCCAGTCCAGCGTTATAACAGGGCGTGATGGCGAGCTGTCGAGGACTATAATGGCCCAGATAGGCAATACCATGGATCAGTACGGGATCGACCTTCTGTCGGTGGAAACAAAGCATATGGATCTGCCAAACGACAACAAGAACGACGTTTACGAGCGTATGATCTCCGAGAGAAACAACAAGGCTGCTACTTTCACGGCTGAAGGTGATTCGGAGGCAACAAAGATCCATACTCAGACAGATTATGAGATCACCATCAGCGTTTCCGAGGCAGAAGCCAAGGGCGAGAAGATAGTGGCTGAAGGCGAGGCAGAATACATGAGGATCCTTTCGGAGGCTTATGCCGATGAGGGCAGGAGTGATTTCTATTCCTTCGTAATTTCGCTGGATGCAGCAAAGGCAGCGCTGAAGGGCTCGGGAAAGAAGACATTGATCCTGGATTCGGATTCACCTATAGCAAAGATATTTGAAAACGTGCAGTAATGTATGGATATAAAGAAAACCCGCAGCGTGGCTGCGGGTTTTCTGTTTTCGCCTTACGGCGCTTTGTTTTTTGATCAGTGCTTCGGAACGAGCTTGTCCTTGCCGCCCATGTAAGGACGGAGAACTTCGGGGATGAGCACGGAGCCGTCTGCCTGGAGGTTGTTCTCAAGGAATGCGATGAGCATACGGGGCGGAGCAACGCAGGTGTTGTTGAGGGTGTGGGCGAAGTATTTGTTGCCGTCCTTGCCCTGAACACGGATCTTTAAGCGGCGGGCCTGTGCATCCGAAAGGTTGGAACAGCTGCCGACTTCGAAATACTTCTTCTGGCGGGGTGACCAAGCCTCGACGTCAACCGACTTAACCTTAAGATCTGCAAGGTCGCCGGAGCAGCACTCGAGGGTACGGACCGGGATGTCCATGGAACGGAACAGGTCGACTGTGTTCTGCCACAGCTTGTTGAACCACATGGGGCTCTCCTCGGGCTTGCAGACAACGATCATTTCCTGCTTCTCAAACTGGTGGATACGGTAAACACTGCGCTCCTCGATGCCGTGTGCGCCCTTCTCCTTACGGAAGCAAGGAGAATAGCTGGTGAGGGTGCGGGGAAGAGTTTCCTCGGGAAGGATCTGGTCGATGAACTTACCGATCA
>JAGDCQ010000302.1 GCA_017958465.1 Lachnospiraceae bacterium | reverse complement strand
CCACTATGGCAACGGGTACTGTCAAATTCTTCAGCGAAAAAGCGCCAAACATTTGCATACCACTGTCATACGAAGACAACAAAGCAATGGAGATAAATGTAGCAATTAAGGATGGCGACTGACGCCATCCTTTTTTTTTGCTATGCAAAAGATCATGAACATAGTACTTTTGGAACCGGAAATCCCGGATAATACGGGAAACATAGGCAGGACCTGCGTTGCGACGGGGTCGACACTGCATCTTATCAGGCCTCTGGGATTTTCCATAGACGATAAACACTTAAGACGTGCGGGGCTTGATTACTGGAAACACCTCGATCTGCACGTTTACGACGATTACAGGGATTTTTGCGAGAAGAATCCCGACGCAAAAATCTGGTACGCCACCACGAAGGCAAGGCATGTCTATACCGAGCAGGCCTACGGACAAAACGATTTTATCATGTTTGGCAAGGAGAGTGCGGGCATTCCCGAGGAGATACTTGTTAAACATCCCGATGAGTGCATCCGGATCCCTATGATAGGGGATATCAGGTCCTTGAATCTTGGCAATTCGGTATGCACCATCCTTTATGAAGCACTGCGCCAGAACGGGTTTGCAGACCTTAACAGACAGGGAAATCTGCACCGTTTGAGCTGGTAAATGAAAGGAATCTAAAATGAACGAGCGAGTACTGCGTGTACTTGAGTACAATAAGATAATAGGCACTCTCACAGGGTTTGCGGGCTCTGCTGCCGGGAAAAAACTCTGCGAAGAGACAAAGCCTTTAAGTAAACTGGAAGAAATAGAACAAATGCAGAGCGAGACGGAAGATGCTCTCGCAAGGCTTTACAAAAAAGGAACTTTAAGCTTTTCGGGTATCTCCGAGATAGGAGAAGCACTAAAGCGCCTTGAAGTTGGCGCTACGCTGAGCATTGTGGAGCTTTTGAGGATAAGCTCGCTGCTCACGGCAGTCAGAAGAGTAAAGGAATACGGCGCAAGCCCCGAGGATGCAGCAGAAGAGGAAAAGGATTCTGTTGCGCCTTATTTTGACGCCCTTATGCCCTTAGAGTTCCTCCAGAGGGAAATAGACCGCTGCATCATCGGGGAGGATATGATCGCGGATGACGCAAGCCCCAAGCTTAAAAGCATCAGGCGCGCCATCAAGACCGCAAACGAAAAGATCAAGGACTACCTGAATTCCATGATGCTTAACACCGACACCCGCGCAATGATGCAGGATGCCCTTGTTACTATGCGTGACGGCAGGTACTGTATCCCGGTGAAGGCTGAGCACATGAGCAAGTTCCCCGGGATGGTGCACGACAGGTCATCCAGCGGCTCTACTGTTTTCATTGAGCCCATGGCGGTGGTTAAGCTTAACAACGAGCTTAAGGACCTTGCGCTTGACGAGCAAAAGGAGATCGAAAGGATACTCGAGGAGCTCAGCGGACAGGCGGCCTCAGTTCAAAAGGAACTGGGTGTAAACCGGCAGATGCTTGCAAAGCTCGACTATATTTTTGCAAGGGCCACGCTTGCAAAACAGCAAAAGGCCGTACGCCCGCACTTTAACGACAGGCGCGTGATAGATATCAAAAAGGGCAGGCATCCCCTTATCGATCCGAAAAAGATCGTTCCCACGGACATCCGTGTGGGGGAGGACTTTAACCTGCTGGTGATAACAGGCCCCAACACAGGCGGAAAAACGGTGGCGCTAAAGACCATCGGCCTTTTCACGCTGATGGGGCAGGCCGGGCTTCACATCCCCGCGGGAGAGGGCTCGAGACTCGGAGTTTTCAAAGAGGTTTATGCCGATATCGGCGACGAGCAGAGCATTGAACAGAGCCTGTCCACATTTTCGTCCCATATGACCAATACCGTCTCTATACTTGAAAATGCGGATTATGAATCCCTTGTGCTCTTCGATGAGCTGGGAGCGGGCACCGACCCCACTGAGGGTGCGGCTCTTGCAATGGCGATCCTTAAATACCTGCACGCAAGGGATGTAAGGACTGTTGCGACCACGCATTACAGCGAGCTAAAGATATTCGCGCTGCAGACAAAAGGCGTTTCAAACGCCTGCTGCGAGTTTGATGTGGAGTCCCTGCGGCCTACTTACAGGCTGCTCATCGGTATTCCCGGGAAGAGCAATGCTTTCGCGATCTCGCAAAAACTCGGGCTTGGCAAGGATATAATCGATTCCGCAAAAGACCTTATAGGTGAGCAGGAAAAGAGCTTTGAAGACGTTATAAGCGGCCTTGAGAACGACCGCATCCGCATGGAACGCGAAAAGAAAGAGATCGCGGAGCTTAAGGCAAGGAGCGAAGAACTGGAAAAACGCCTTACCGAAAAACAGGAAAAGTTCGAGGCTTCACGGGAAAAGATCCTTGCAGAAGCAAGGGAAAAGGCAGCGGATATTGTGGCGGAAGCCAAGGAATACGTGGACAAAGCCATCCGGGATGTAAACAGGGCCGGCGGCTCCGTGCGCGACATGGAGGCCCAGAGGAGCGCACTCAGAGAAAAACTCGACGGTTACGGACCGGTTAAACCCGTAAGGAAGCCGGCTGTAAAGAAGCAGGACAACCGTGAGCTCAAGGAAGGCGATGTAGTAACTGTCCTTACCATGGGGCTTGAAGGAACGCTTCTTTCCACGCCGAACGCAAAGGGCGAGGTTGCTGTACAGGTAGGGGCTATGCGCATGACTGTCAAGGCAGGGGATGTGGAGTTCCTGCGCGAAAAGCAGGAGACAAAGCCCGAGAAAAGAGCAAGCTCAAATATAGGCTACTCAAAGGCAATGTCCGTGAGCACGGAAGTCAATGTTATAGGACTTCGTGTGGACGAGGCTTTACCGGTGGTTGAAAAGTACCTGGATGACGCATATCTTGCGCATCTTGAGAAGGTCAACATAATCCACGGGCGCGGCACGGGAGCGCTAAGGGACGCGATCCATTCAAAGCTTAAACGCACACCTTACGTTAAATCCTATCGCCTCGGCGAGTTTGGCGAGGGTGACAGGGGCGTGACCATAGTGGAATTCAAAAAATAACGGGAAGATGTATTGGAGGGAAAAATGGCTGACAGACAGAAGATAATGATCGTGGACGACGACTCGAACATTGCGGAGCTTATTGCGCTCTACCTTAACAAGGAGTGCTTTGACACCCGGATCGCTGAGGACGGAGAACAGGCCCTCTCGCTGTACCGGGAGTTCGATCCGGATCTTATACTCCTGGACCTTATGCTCCCGGGGATAGACGGGTACGAGGTCTGCCGCGAGCTCAGAAAAACGTCCCAGGTGCCAATCATCATGCTTTCCGCGAAGGGCGAGGTTTTCGACAAGGTGCTCGGGCTGGAGCTTGGTGCTGACGACTATATGATCAAACCCTTCGACTCCAAGGAGCTGGTGGCAAGGGTAAAGGCCGTTCTCAGGCGAAAGGGGCCCGCGACCAGGGAAAAGGCAGCGGAGCCTGCTGTTGAGGACAGCGACACCTTTGTGGCACATGAGGACCTTGTCATCGACCTTGCCAACTTTACTGTGCTTTATTGCGGCCAGCCGGTGGAAATGCCGCCAAAGGAGCTGGAGCTCCTGTTTTATCTCGCAAAGCATCCGAACCGTGTTTTCACAAGGGAACAGCTCCTTGACCAGGTTTGGGGCTATGAGTATGTGGGCGATACAAGGACTGTGGACGTCCACATCAAGCGTCTGCGCGAAAAGATCAAGGATCGCGCTAACTGGAGCATTTACACGGTTTGGAGCATCGGCTATAAGTTCGAGCTCAGAAAATGATAAAGCCTGCAAAAAGCAGGTAAACAGAGGGTTTTATGGGGCATAAGATCACATTAAGGTTTGTAATCGTGTATATAGCCACGGTGACGGCTATGTTCTTTCTCGTTAACGCGATAGGACAGAGCCGTTTGCGCCGTTCCCTGCTGGAAAACCGCAAGGACGCTATGGTGCAGGAAGCGCAGAAGATAGCTGTGGAATACGGCGAGAATTATTACAGGTCGGGCATCAGCATAAGCGAGCTGAAAAAGCAGCTTACAAGTATCGACCACTTTCTCGGGATGCGCGTCATGCTCACAAATATCCACGGCCTGGCGTTTATCGATACTGGTTCAACCTCTATGGTGACTATAGAGCGCTATATAGGCAACACCACTATGATCTTCGATGACGTTACCATAGGCGTGAGCGGCAAAGAGCCCATGCTGCTTGTGACGGAGCCCATCAACTACGACTTTGCCATCCGCGGCTACATCTGCATTGCGGTCCCTATGGCCGCAGTCTACAAGGACGTGGGGTTTTATGTTGATACCATCAGCATTATGATCCTTTTGTTCTCACTGGTGCTGCTCCTTGTCTTTGTGCTCATCTGGTTTATGAGCATCTGGCCTGTGGCTAAGCTTAAAAAGGCCGCTATCGAATACGCAAAAAAGAATTACAGGTACGAGACCCCGAGGCTCAGCGCGGAATACAACGATATCGCAAAAGCCATGCACGTTACGGCGGAAGAGGTGGAGCGCCTTGAGGACTACCAGAAGAAGTTTGTGGCCAATGTTTCCCACGATTTCAGGTCCCCGCTCACTTCGATCAAGGGGTATCTTGAAGCCATCAAGGACGGGACCATCCCTATGGAGATGGCCGGAAAGTATATAGATATCATACTTTTTGAGACGGAGCGTCTTACAAAGCTTACGGAGGACCTGCTGGTGCTTAGCCGTATGGACAGCCAGAAAGGCCTTGACATAACCATCTTTGATATAAACGACGTGATCAAGAAGACGGCAGCTTCCTTTGAAGGGACCTGCATAAAGAAGAGGATCACCATAGAACTGCAGTTCTGCGATCCGGAGGTGCTTATTTCTGCGGATATGAGCCGGATCCAGCAGGTGCTTTATAACCTGCTTGACAACGCCATAAAGTTCAGCAATCAGGACTCTACCATCACCATATCCGTAAACACCAAGGGCAGCAAGGTGTTCGTAAGTGTTAAGGATACGGGTATAGGGATCCCGAAGGATGCCCAGAAGAAGGTGTTTGAGCGCTTCTACAAGACCGATATCTCGAGAGGTAAGGATAAGCGCGGGACGGGCCTTGGGCTTGCCATCGTTAAGGATATCATCGATGCCCACGGCGAGAATATCACTCTTGTGAGCACGGAAGGTGTGGGGACGGAGTTTACTTTCTCCATGCCCAAGGCGGAGATCTGATGCGACAAAAGTTAATCTCTAATTCATATTATGTTAACAACTGTGTGGTAAACTGATAAGGTATTGTGGCCGGAGTGTGTGGCTTTTCCGGCTTTTCAGAACTTGTTGTACGGAGCGGCTTTAAGCCTGATTATCATATGGATGAGAAGAAAACAGCGGAAAACGGGGAATACCAGTTTATACGCGAAAAAATAATTTCAAAAAAGAAGAGCAGGGTTAAGAAGGTCATCCTTGTAAGTATCGGAACTGTTATTCTGGCCTTCGTTTTCGGTGCGGTGGCAAGGCTTGCCTTTATGGCAACAGAACTGCCCATAGCTGCAATCCTCGGGCTTACTCCCACGGCGACCTCAACCCCTACGCCTACAAGGGCTCCGGTGATCCCGGTGACGGATAAGCCTACAAATACGCCGCCTCCCACACCTACGCCAAACGAGCCCCCGGCAACGCCCACAGAGGCGCCTTCCGCAACTCCTACGGAGGTGCCTGTTCCCACGGAGCCGCTTGATCCCGTGACAGACCCTGTGAATACTTTCAAGGAGCTTTACGAAAAGCTTGGGGATATCGCAAGGAAAGCGCTTAAGAGCCTTGTAGAGGTAGATATCGTCAAGATCGAGACAGACTGGTTCGGAGAACCGCTTGAATCCTCAACTTCCGTGTGCGGAGTAGTGATAGGGGACGACGGCGTGGAGTACCTTGTTCTTGTGCCTGCATCGGAAGTAGTGATGGCAGACAGAGTGGACGTTACCATCGGAAAGACGGTGGTGTCCGGGACTGCTATCATAGCGTCTGACGCGGAGTTTGACTTTGCGATACTTTCGGTACCGCTGGATGCCTGCACAGAGGCGGACAGAAAGACAGTGGAGTATGCGTCCTTTGGCGGAGAGGCTTCTGTTAAGGCCGGCGACCCTGTGATCGCGGTGGGAAGCCCCAACGGGTACTTTGGGACCTACGACTTCTCCATGATCACAAACACAGGCAATTACGCATACGTTACCGACGACAGGTTTGAGATATACACCACAAACAGGTACGAAAACAGCTTCGGCAGCGGCATCTTCATCAATTATAACGGCGAGATGGTCGGCATCATGACACACCTCTTCAAAGAGGAGATGAACGAAGGTATCACGACCATGATCGCTACAGACGGGGTTGCGGACGTGATCGGAAAGCTGGCTAACGGCACTCCGAAGAATTACCTTGGTGTACAGTCCATGGAAACCCCGGCCAACGTCTTAAAGCGCCTTGAGGTGAAATACGGCCTGTACGTTATGGATGTGAATCTGGAATCGCCTGCGGAGACTGCAGGGATAAAGAAGGGTGATATCCTGATAAAGTTTGAAGGGAAGGACCTTAAGACCGTGGATTCGCTTCACGAGCTGCTAAACAGCTACGAAGCCGGGACAGAAGTGGAGATCACTCTGATACGAAATACAAAGCCCGAAACTGTTACAGTAGTCATCGGGGAAAGATAAAAAGAAGACAGCGGACTTTCGATCCGCTGTCTTTTCTTATGTCCGTGTGTTATGCGAACGGATTCTCTGTCTTGTAGAGAACGCCCTTAGGCTGGTTGTAGCCGATGTTGCAAGGGCAAACGCCAAGGAACTTGAACACTTCGAAGAGTGCTTTTCCGTAGTGGCCGAAAGCAACGGCACCGTGGTGCGGGAAGCCGTTCTGGATGAGCACGTGTCTGTAGAAGCGGCCCATCTCCGGGATAGCGAAGATGCCGATACCGCCGAACGAACGTGTGGGAACGTCGAGGATCTCGCCTTCTGCGATGTAGGAACGGAGCACGCCTTCGCTGTCGCACTGGAGCCTGTAGAAGGTAACCTGACCTGCTGCGATGTCGCCTTCGAGTGTTCCGCGTGTGAAGTCGGGCTCGGAGCCTGCGGGCTCAAGAAGCCTGTGCTGGATGAGCTGGTATTTTACGGCGCGGTCGGAGCACATCTTGCACTCGGGAGTGTTGCCGCAATGGAAGCCCATAAATGTGTCGGTAAGCTTGTAATCGAACTTGCCTTTGATGTTCTCGTCGTAAATGTACTGAGGTACGGAATTGTTGATGTCGAGGAGTGTAACGGCATCAGCGGATACGCAGGTACCGATATATTCGCTGAGGGCACCGTAGATATCAACCTCGCATGCAACCGGGATACCGATGGAAGCGAGACGGCTGTTTACGTAGCAGGGCTCGAAACCGAATGTCTCGGGGAATGCGGGCCAGCACTTGTTCGCGAAAGCGACATACTTGCGGGAACCTTTGTGCTTCTCTGCCCAGTCGAGCAGTGTGAGCTCGAACTGTGCCATGCGGGCATTAAGCTCTTCGTAGTACTTGCCTTCGCCCATCTCCTTCTTCATAGCCTCGCAAACCTCGGGGATCCTCGGGTCGTTAGCATGTTCTTTGAAGCTTACGAACAGGTCAAGCTCGGAGTTTTCCTCGATCTCGACACCGATCTCGTAAAGACCCTTGATAGGCGCGTTGCAGGCGAAGAAATCCTGGGGACGCGGACCGAAGGTGATTATCTTAAGGTTTGAAACGCCGATGACAGCGCGTGCAATGGGGATGAACTCCTCGATCATGGTGGCGATGTCCTGTGCGGTTCCAACCGGGTATTCCGGGATGTAGCCCTTTAAGTGACGCATTTTCAGGTTGTAGGAGCAGTTGAGCATACCGCAGTATGCGTCTCCGCGGCCGTTTATCATATCGCCGTCGCCTTCTGCTGCGGCAACGAACATGCAGGGACCGTCAAAGTTCTTGGCGATGAGTGTTTCCGGGGTTTCGGGACCGAAGTTGCCGAGGAATACAACGAGAGCGTTGCAGCCGGCCTTCTTTACGTCTTCAACTGCAGCGAGCATATCAAGCTCGTTTTCTACTGTTACGGGACATTCGTACAGTTCGCCTGTGTAGGCCTTTTTGATGGCTGCCCGGCGCATTTTCGAAAGCTCGATGGGGAAGCAGTCGCGGCTTACGGCAATGATACCTAAGTTCACTACGGGGATGTTGGTCATAGTTTTTACCGTCCTTCTCTTTTTTTGCGCTCTTACTTGCGCATACATAAATATTATATTCCCGAGGCAGGCGTCAGTCAATAAAAACGACACAAAAGAATGAATGAAAACGCTTACAAATTATCCTTGTGTTTGAACACAAAACGTGTTAAAATATCGAATGGGAAGTGTAAACGCTTTCGTAGCAAACGTTTTCGGGGGTACGCTCTATGTATAGAAACGAGGCCGTGGAAAAATACATCTTATTCCTGCTGGAGAAAAGCACTGTGGAAGCTCCTGTGTGGAATGTGGAAAAAACGGGCAAAAGCAACACATCGAAGTGGAATTATGTGGACGGTTGCATGATAAAGGCCCTCCTGGACTTCGGCGAGATCTCCGGGGATGACCGTTTTACCGGTTACGCCATGGATTTTATCGATCACCGCGTAAACGAAGACGGATCAATAGAAGGCTACAATAAAAAGAAATATAATCTTGACGACATAAACGCCGGGAAAACCCTCTTTACTCTCTACAGGCTCACAGGCAGGGAGAAGTATAAAAAGGCCCTCGACGCCATCTATGAGCAAGTAAAGGAGCAGCCGCGCACCTTTGAAGGGAGCTTCTGGCACAAGCTTATCTACCCTAACCAGGTGTGGCTTGACGGCTTTTATATGGTCCAGCCCTTTTATATGGAGTATGAGACAGCTTTCAACGGCCATGAGAACTACGACGATATCTTCACGCAGTTCAAAACGGCGCGCCTGCGCATGAAGGACAGAGAAACAGGCCTGTATTTCCACGGGTATGACGCGTCCCGCAGCATTTTCTGGTGCGATCCTTCGACCGGACTTTCAAGGAATTTCTGGCTCCGTTCCATGGGCTGGTTTGTGATGGCGCTCATCGATACCTTGGAACAATGCGAGCAGAGCGGCTTTGAAAAGGAATGCGACATGCTGAAGGGAATGTTCCGCGATCTGGTGGATGCCCTTCTTAAGTTCAAGACTGAAAACAATTTCTGGTATCAGGTGGTAGACAAAGGCGGGACACCGGGGAACTACGAGGAAACAAGCGGAACAGCCATTATGGCCTATGCCCTTCTTAAGGGAGCGAGGACCGGGCTTTTGCCGGCCGAATACGCAAAGACAGGGCAGGATGTGTTTGAGAGCATCTGCAGGCGGTATATCGACGAGAACGGCAGGATGCTGCTTGGCGGGATCTGCCTTGTGGCAGGACTTGGCCCGGATAATGACAGGCGCAGGGACGGTTCTGTGGACTATTACCTTTCCGAGCCTGTGGTAGAAAACGACGCAAAGGGAGTGGGCCCGTTCCTTCTGGCTTACACAGAGCTTTTGCGCCTTTACAGGGACAAGGAGCTCTAAAGACGAGCCCGTTACAAATCTGAAAGAATTGTGAAAAACATTGACAGATACTTGATGCGTATGTTATAAAAGATAAGGTTGTTTTGACAGGGACGGTCGGACCGTCCCTCGTTTTGTCAAAGCCCTGAAATACTGGTTTTACAGATTGGAGTAATTTATGAAAAAAAGGATCATCGCTGTAGCGCTCATTGCGGTCCTTGCAATGGCCCTTGCTGCCTGCGGCAAAAAGGAGACCAAGAAGAAAGCTACAGAGCTCTGTACGCTCGGACAGTACAAAAACATTGAAGTTGAGAAGCTTGTCATCGAAGTGAGCGATGACGACGTGACCAAAAACATTTATTCGGCTATGCAGAATGAAGCTGAATCCGTTTTCGGTCACAAGAAGGTCGCACTTTACGACGTAGCAAATATAGATTTTGAGGGCTTTCTCGGAGATGTAGCCTTTGAGGGCGGAAAAGGCACAGGGTACGACCTCCTCATCGGATCGGGCACGTTTATCCCCGGTTTCGAGGAAGGCCTTATCGGAGCTGACGAAGGCACCACTGTTAAGGTGTTCGTAACATTCCCCGAGGATTACGGTAACGCAGACCTTGCCGGAAAAGATGCGACGTTTGTCTGCACCATCAACAAGGTTTCGGTCATTCCGGAGTTTACGGACGAGTTCATAGCTGAGAAAACCAGCTATAAGACCTTTGCGGAGTACCAGGCTTCCGTTCGTTCAGCCCTTGAGGAGAACGCTGCAAGCCAGATCGAGAGCAAGTTCAAGAGCGATGTTATTGATAAGATCATTGAAGGCTGCACCTTCGATGAAACACTGGCAGATGACGCCAAGGCTTATGCAACGGATCTTAAGAACCTCTACACACAGTACGCAGCAAGCTATCAGTGGGATCTTGAGACTTTCCTGTACTATTTCTACGGAATATCCCTCAGCTACTTTGAGGAGTCCCTTCCCGAGATCGCGGAGTACAACGTAAAGGTAGAGCGAATCCTTGACGCTGTTGCAGAGGTTGAGAAGCTCGAAGTTTCCGATGAGGAGTACAATGAAGAGGTTCAGAAGATCATTACGGATTCTTCCTACACCACCGCTGAAGAGGTTGAAGAGGCCTACACAAAGGAAGCCATCGTAAACAGCATCAAGAGCCAGAAGGCAGAGGATATCATCTTCAATTCCGCTGTTGCAAAATAATATAAAACCTGTGAAAACGGGCAAAAATATAGCCGATACAGAAAACCTGTACCGGCTTTTTTTATTCTGATCTCAGGAGTCCCGCGAATTCGTCGCTTTTCAGAGGGGTGGAGTAGTAGAAGCCCTGGAGGTAGTCGCAGCCGAAAGTCCTGAACTGTTCGGCGGTCTCGGCGGTTTCGATGCCTGTCGCGATAACGTGGTAGCCCAGATCCTTCAGGGATGAGATGGAACCCTTCATGGCGGGCACGAGCCTGTCGCTCTCTATTATCTTGTCTGTCACAAGCCTCGAGATCTTTATGTTTGACAGGGGGATGGCGGTGAGCAGAGGCGCATCCGCCATGTTTACCGCGTAATTGTCGATGGTAAAGCGCATTCCAAGGTTGCTGAGCTGCGTCATTATCGGGGTGAACGTCTCGTGCACGTGGGACATAGTCTCGGCGGTGAGCTCAAACTCGATAAGACGTGGCTCCACGTTGTATTTATTCAAGGTAGCTATTGTTTTTTCTGCGAAGTCGTACTGCATGCACTGGATGGGGGAAAGGTTGATGCTTATCCCCTCAAAACCCTTAACGGGACCGAGATGTTCGTGGATGAATCGGCAGACGTGCTCCAGCACGATCTCGCCAAGCTCAACTATCAGCCCGTTTTTCTCCGCGATGGGGATGAACTCGGATGGGCTTATGACACCAAGGGTCTGGTCGCTGAGGCGCGCAAAGGCTTCAGCGTAGGTGTACATGTTTTTCTCCGAGGAGAAGATGGGCTGGAAAACAACCTGGAACTCGTCGTTGTTGATGGCGCGCCTGAGGACCCTGAGTATGGCCTGGTCCCTGCGCTTTTTGATGATCACGCTTTCTTCCGGGGAGTAGAACTGGGATTCGTCCTTCAGCTTTTTGCGCTCCTTAAAGGCAAAATCGATGGAATCCTCCACGTCCTCCACGTAAGCGATGGATTCCGGGGAATGGAGCACGCAGAGGGCAGGTTCGAGCAGGATGCTGATCCCTTCCAGGTCGAGAGCTGAGTTGCCGTAATCTATGAGCTTACGGACATACTCTTTGATCTGGCTGTCCTTGTGTGGCAGAAGGATCACGAAGCGCCTTCTTGAGACCCTGTAGATAAGGTTGCGCGGAACGATGGTGCTTATTCTTTCGGCCAGCTCCCGCGCGATCTCACGTGAATATTTCGAACCCAGGACCTTTTCATAATAATCAAGGCTTTCGTACTCGGCGCAGAGCAGTGAAAATTCGTTCCTTGCGCGGAAATAGGCGCTCATGGCGGCCTTGAAATCCTGGAGGTTGCCGACGTTTGTGTCCTCGTCCTTGGAATCCGAAGGATTCTTAAGGGCAAGGTAGCCAAGCAGCATTGCTACTGAGATGGTGAAGTTAAGGATGAGCAGGTGATCGTTGAAGAACGTGAGCAGAAGGCCGATCACCACAGCCAGCGTGTAGCCGTAGGCAACGTGCTTCTGGAGCTTTGTGAGGAGCCGCTGGTGTCTGATAAGGTCGGCGGCTATGAGTATGAGCAGGACAAATGCCACAACGTAGCGGACAGGCATCAGCGGGCCGTGCTTCAGCGAATTGTTCTCGTCTATGTAGTACAGCCACCGGGTGAAGGGCGAGATGAAAACCAGCAGGGTGTCCACCACCGCCACAACGTTGGTAAAAACGTATTTCCAGCGGATGTTCTGCTGGTACTGCCGTGTCATGGAAAGGCTCATCAGGCAGTAGAAGATGATGCAGAACATATTCGGCACGTAATAGAGGATGAGCACAAAATAGCGTATGAACAATGGGACAGGGGTAGGGTGATCGAGGAAAGTGAGGCTCGCAAGATCGGCAAGGGTGCATATAATGGCCGATATGAGCAGATATTTGAAATAAGTGTTTGTTTCGAGGGGAAAATCCTTTAACTTCAAAAAGAGCCACAGGATCACAACCATGTAGATCAATGCGGCTATCTCGTATTGGTATACGTAATCTCCAAAAAACCCTGACATTTTCGTCCTTCCCAAAAAGCTGCCGGCACATGAAGAAAACCATGCGTGACAGACAGCAAAAAATACCGTTTCCTTCTAAAAAGATACAATATCGGATATATGTTGTCAAGGGAATTAAAACAATAAAAACGTTATTATTCACATAAACTTCACGTAAATCTCGTGTTTTACACTTGTATCCAAAAATGAAAAGTGTTAGAATAACTATGAATAGGTGTAAGTATACCCTTCCGAAAGGCGGATAAAGATATGATCTCCAATCAGATTTTACAAAGTACGATCGAAGGTTTAAGAGGGATAACCCGCGTAGACCTTATAGTTTTCGACGCAGATGCTAAGATCCTTGCGTCCACAACAGATCTTCCGGAGCCGGATGAAAGCAAGAATGTCTGGGACTACAGGAGCGCCGTAAAGGGCTTTGTGGACAGCCCTGCAGACAGCCAGGTGGTGTCCGGTTACCAGTTCTTCAAGGTTTTTGAAGACCATCAGCTTGAATTCATCGTTCTTGCAAAGGGCGATAACGACGACGTCTACATGGTTGGCAAGATAGCAGCTTTCGAGCTTTCAAACCTCCTTGTTGCCTACAAAGAGCGCTATGACAAGGACAACTTTATCAAGAACCTCCTTCTTGACAACCTTCTTCTTGTTGACATCTACAACCGCTCAAAGAAGCTGCACATCGCTACAGATGTGCGCAGGAGCGTTTTCATCATCGAGACCAAGAACGAGAAGGACACAAGCGCACTTGAGACCGTGCGCGGCCTTTTTGCGGACAAATCCAAGGATTTCATCACTGCGGTTGACGAAAAGAACATCATACTCGTAAAGGAACTCAAGCAGAATGAGGGCTATGACGACCTTATGAAAACCGCAAAGGTCATCCTCGATATGCTCAACAGCGAGGCTCTGTCGAAGGTCCATATTGCATACGGCACCATCGTCGACGAGATCAAGGACGTATCCCGTTCCTACAAGGAAGCGAGGATGGCGCTGGATGTCGGAAAGATCTTCTACAGCGACCGCAATGTTGTGGCTTACAACAACCTGGGCATCGGACGTCTTATCTACCAGCTTCCCATGCCGCTCTGCAAGATGTTCATTAAAGAGATATTCGACGGAAAGTCGCCTGACGAGCTGGACGAAGAGACACTTACAACCATCAACAAATTCTTCGAGAACAATCTTAATGTTTCCGAAACTTCAAGGCAGCTGTATATCCACAGAAACACGCTGGTATACCGCCTTGACAAGCTCCAGAAAGCTACTAACCTCGACCTTAGGGTGTTCGAGGATGCAATAACCTTCAGGATCGCCCTGATGGTAGTGAAATACATGAAGTTCATGGAGCGAACCGACAATTGATCTGTTTTAAACAACGGGGTTTGGAGAGAGCACATGGCAATTGATATTGAAAGGGACGCCGGTAAGAAGGTGGATGCACCTGTCATCCTTTTTGACGGTGTCAGCAAAAGTTATCAAAAGAGCATGCCTGCCTTGAGAAACGTGAAGTTTGAAGTGCGAAAAGGTGAATTTGTATTCATCGTGGGAGCCAGCGGTTCCGGAAAATCCACACTCATCAAACTGATGACAAGAGAAATAAAGGCAAACAAAGGCAGGGTTTTCGTGAACGGGCGCGACATAGGGCGCCTTTACAGAGGCAGGATCGCCAAATACAGGCGAGGGATAGGGATCGTATTTCAGGATTTCCGCCTGCTGCCGGATCTAAACGTATATGAGAATGTTGCGTTTGCGCAGCGCGTTATAGAAGCGCCCGCGAAGGAGATCCCAAACAGGGTCGCAAAGGCGCTGTCCATCGTTGGGCTTTCGGACAAGGCAAAGTCCTACCCGGACCAGCTTTCAGGCGGGGAGCAGCAGAGAGTGGCCATTGCAAGGGCGCTCATAAACAATCCTACGCTCCTCCTTGCGGACGAGCCCACAGGTAACCTTGACCCTGCAAACACAAACGAGATCATGCGCCTGCTTGAAGAAGTAAACAGGCGCGGGACCACTGTTGTTGTGGTAACGCACAACAGAGAGATGGTCAACAGAATGCAAAAACGCGTCATCAAGATGGACAGGGGTCAGATCGTGAGTGACGCGAGCAAAGGCGGGTACAGATATGTTTAAGCTGACGACCTTTGCATACAATATCAAACAGGGACTTAAAACGCTGTTCAAGAGCAAGAGCTTTTCTCTTGCGGCGATAGCTACGATGACGGCCTGCATCTTTATGTTCGGTATCTTTTACTTCGTGATAACGAATGTTCAGAATATGATGAAAACGGCCGAAAAAACGGTTGGGATCACAGTTTTCTTCGACGACAATATCACCTACGACGAGATAGTCCGGATAGGTGATGAGATAAAAAAGGACAGCAAGGTCCTTAGCATAGAGTATAAATCCGCCGAGCAGACCTGGCAGGAATACAGGGAAAAGTACCTCTCGGAGGAGCTTGCAAAAACTTTCGGCGAGGACAACCCGCTTGAAAACTCCGCTTCCTACACGGTATTTACAACAGCGGTTGAGTATCAGAAGGATGTTACGGAGTCGATCCGTATGATAAAAGGTGTAAGGCAGGTAAACAGTGCCGAGACCCTTACGGAGACCCTCCAGAGCGTGAATAAAGGCGTTCTGGCTGTATCTGGAGTGCTCATCATATTGCTCCTGTCCATCGCAACGTTCCTTATCAGCAT
>JAGDCQ010000301.1 GCA_017958465.1 Lachnospiraceae bacterium | reverse complement strand
GCGCGTCTTTTCTCGTAACTACAGGCTCATCATATTCCTTCTGGACAGTGCGCCTTACAAGCTCGCTGCGAAGTTCGTTCGCGGTGTCCTCGCGTTTTTCTTTTCCGGCCTGTTCCTCAATGAGTTTCTTAAGCTTTCTTTTGCCTGAAACCCCGCGGACTCTCGCGCTGTTGCTTCCAAAGGCATCGCTTACAAGGGCAAAGCCAAGGACTGTTATAACTATCGTTATACCTGGGGCAAGCGCAAACCAGGGTGCGGAAAACAGGTAACCCTGCGCCTCCGCGAGCATCCTGCCGAGCGAAACATCAGAAGGCTGTGCGCCTATACCGAGGTATGAAAGGCCTGCTTCCGCAAGCACTGCATTATTAAAGCCGATAGCGATGGAAGAGATCATGATCGCAGCCGTATTCGGCAGGATATGCACGAACATGATGCGGAACGGGCCCGCGCCCATCAGCTTGGCATTTTTTACGTAATCAAGGTCACGCCCCTTCATAAACTCGCCACGTGCCACACGGGCAAAGCTGGGGGTGAAAACGATACCGAGGGTGACGATCACAAGATACCTGTTGGAGCCCACAACGCCGACGAGCACAAGGGCAAGCAGGACGCTTGGGATGGACGCGAGGGCGTCGTTGATACGCATCACGATCTCGTCCACAGGGCCTCCGAAATACCCTGTAAAAGCGCCTACCAGCGTTCCAAGGACACATCCTATGGCTATTGAGGCAGCGCCCACAAGGAAGGTCATCCTTGCTCCGAGGAGCACACGGCTGAAAACATCACGCCCGAAATAATCCGTTCCGAAAATGTGCGCAAGGGAGGGAGCCTGGTTTCGCGCGTTTATATCCATAGCGGCAGGGTCGTAGGGCATCCTGAAAAAGCCTACTGCAACAGGCACCAGGACAAGGGCTATCAGGCACGCGCCAAATATGAAATTGAAGGTCTTTACTCTGTTTTTCATACTCTCGGGTCTACCGCCTTATAAAGCACGTCTACAATGAAGTTCATAACGATGATCAGGAACGAAATATAAAGGATTATGGTCTGTGCCACATTGAAATCACGGTTTGCGATGGAAAGGATAAGGCTCTTGCCGATACCGGGCACGTTGAACACCGTCTCGACAACGATGGAGCCCGCGAGGATGTCGGCGATCATCATACCGACAAAGGTTATGACAGGCATAAGCGCATTCTTAAGAACGTGTTTTCTTAAGACCTTCCTCTCGTTAACGCCTTTGCTCCTGGCGGTCCGCACATAATCCATGCGGTATTCGCGGAAGATCGAGCTTCTAAGGAACTTAACGACCATAGATATCTTCGGGATAGCAATGGCAAGTGCCGGCCAGATAAGGTAGAGCAGAAGCTCCCCCGGCCCATCCTCCCATTTAGGGCAGGTCCCGGGAACAAAAAGGTGCAGGACTACGCCAAAGACAAGGGTAAGGACTATGCCAAGGAAGAAGGGCGGAATAGCCATAGTGACCTGTCCAAGGAAGCCTATGGTCCTGTCAAAGAAGCCGTTTTCCCTGCGGGCTGTAAGAAAGCCCAGGGGGAAAGCTATAACAAGCATGATAAATATTGCTTCCACGGCCAGGAGCGTAGTCACACGAAGGCGGGGCAAAAGCAGCTGAATAACGGGGACGGAATACTGGCTTGAAACTCCGAAATCCCCCACAGCTATTCCCCGGATCCAGTCCGCGAAGCGCACAAAAACATTACGATCAAGGCCTAAGGCGTGCCTTAAGGCCTCGATCGCTTCGTCATCAGCATCAATACCAAGTTTTATCATTGCGCTGTCGCCGGGTATTATCTTGAAAGCAACAAAGCATAATACCGACACAGCGAGCAGCGTGAAGAGCAGCGCCACAAAGCGCCTTAAAAAGAATCTCATAAGTTTACCTCTCTGCGTGGCCGTTTCCGGCGGTTGAGGTTACTTGAAATAAATGGACGACATATCCTGGACAAACAGCGGATAGAATGTGTATCCGTCAAGCTTGTCGCTTACCGCAACGTAAAGGACGGGGTTCTGGATGAACACTGCCGCAGCATCCTTTGCAAGCATCTGCTGGAGCTGTTTGTAGTAGTCAACCTTCTTTGCGTCGTCGGCTTCTGCAGCCGCAAGGGCATATATCCTGTCGAACTCCGCACTGTTGTAGTTCATAAAGTTCTTGCTCGAGGTTGAAGGATAGAACCTTAAGATATCCCCGGGTGCAAGGTTTGAATCAAGACCGATGATGGTCCCTTCGTACTTCTCGCCCTTGTAAACATCGCTGTACCAGGTAGCCCATTCAACCTGCTCTACGCGAGCGTTTACGCCCACTTCCTTGAGCTGTTCTGCGATAACCTGGGCGGTGTCCACATGGAATTTATAGTTTGAAGGAACGGTGATGGTAAAGGAGAAGCCGTCGGGGAAGCCTGCTTCCTTAAGAAGCTCCTTAGCCTTTGCAGTATCCTTTGTGTAGTACCTTTCAAGGCTTGCGTCATAGTATTTTGCAAAGCCGGGGAAAACACCGCTGCAAACAGGGGTTCCCTTGCCGTCGCCCACCATCTTTATTATGTAATCGCGGTCGATAGCGTAGTTGAGCGCTTCTCTTACCTTCTGGTTGTTGAAAGGCGCAACATCGGCATTAACAAAGAGTGCCTGAACAAGGGCCATACCGCCTGATTCAGCCCTGTAGCCTGCGGGAAGGGCCGCAACCTGGTCTGCGGTAAGGTTGGGGTAGATATCGATGGCACCTGCGAGAACCTGCATAAATGCTGCATCGGAATCGGTCATGATCTTAAATACTACTTTGTCGAGGTGTACGTTCTCGGGCTTGTAGTAGTTTTCGTTCTTTACGATGGTAAGATCCTGTAAAGGTGTGTAGGACTCATATTTGAAGGGGCCAACGCCGGGAGCGGCGCCGTCTGCCGTTGTGTAGCCTTCGGGAACGATAGCACCCGTAAGGTAGCAGATAAGCTCACTGTTTGCGCTGTCAAGCTTAAGGGTGATCACGTCATCATCGCCGTTCTTTGAAGCAGTGATGTCGTTAACTATGGACATTGCCGCAACAACAGCAACTTCTGCGTCGGGATTCTCAAGCTTGCCTGCAAGCCTCTTAAGCGAATAAACAACGTCGTTTGCAGTAACTTCCTTGCCGTTGCTGAACTTTACGCCCTTGCGCAGCTTGAAGGAATATGTCATGGCGTCGGCGGAGATCTCGTATTCAGATGCAACAGCACCTACGATATTTCCTTTTGCATCAACCTTTACAAGGCCTTCATAAAGGTTAAACATTATCTCACGGGTTCCGGCAGACTTGATCTTGTGGGGATCGAGCCCGTCAATATCGGCAGTTATCCCGACAGTAACAGTACCGCCGTTTTTTCCGGCTTCCTGAGTCGGGGCAGGTTTGCCGCAAGCTGTTAAGCTAAGCGCAAAAATGCCGATAAATACTAAAGAAAGTACAGATCGTATTTTTTTCATCTTATCCTCCTGACCGGCATAAAGACGAGTGAATCCCCACATACTCACATTTCGCTGTATCCGGCAAAAAAAATATTTGTAAACCCGTGCACTTAAAGTTATTATATAGAAAAAGTGCTAAATTGCAAGCAAAAATACTATTCGATCATAAATAAAATCAGAGGCAGGCTATGGACGGCAGTACATCCATCACAACCAAATACTCGGACAGGCATCCTTCAGCCCTTTCCAAGGCCGAAGGCAGGGAGGTTCCGAACGGAGCTAAGATCTCCACCGGCGAGCAGCTTCTTTCCGAAGGAACAGGGATCCACGCCAGGATCACGGACTTTGTCGGGAAACAGCTTACCTTAAAGCTTGACGACGGGACCACTGTCCTTGCAAACACCTCCGCTGGCGCCCACCTTGCGATCGGGCAGTCGGCGGACTTTGAAGTGCTGCGTTCAACCGGTGAGCAGCTCCTCTTAAAGCTCCTTACCGGGAGCAACGAGACCACAACAGGTTCTATGGCGGGGCGCGCGCTGCTGGCGGCAGGGCTTCCCGTTTCTGAGGAAAACATCACTCTCGTAAATACTCTTCTGGACAACCTTTTGCCCGTAAACCAGGACAGTCTCCAGACCCTTGCGAAGGATATGAAGATGTTTCCCGGGGCGGACCCTACTATCCTTGCCCAGATGCGAAAGCACAATATGCCTATAAACCTGAGCACTATCGGCCAGTACGAAGCCTACGTCAACTATGAGCACAAGCTCATGCCAAAGCTTGGCGACCTGGCTGCAGCCCTTGATTCTCCTGAGATCGCCTCTCTTTTGGAAGAGGCGGGCTTTGAGTTCACGGAACCCGGTGTGGCAGCAGAAGGCTCTGAACCCGGTGCCGCACAGGCCCCCGGAAACGCGGTTGCAAACGGATCGGCCTTGGCTGACGCAACAGGCTCACCCGCGGGCTTACCTGAGAATCCTGCCCTTATAAACGCCGCAGGAACACAGGCAAATACAGCAGAAGCTCTTGAAAGCCCTGTTTCACAAAGCGCTCCCTTACCGGAAGGTGCAGCGGAAGCCGGCGGCGACGCAGCAGTTTCGCAGGCGGCCTTAGGTGAAGCGCAGCAAGGTACAGGCCGGGCCTCCCTGCCAGCCGGCAGCGAAGGCGCACAGCCCCTTTTGGCAGCCTCAAACGCAGCCACCGCTCAAAGCGCTGGAAACTCTTCGGTAGATAACTCCGGGGCAAATGCCGCAAACTCCGCTCCTTCCCTTAAGGAAGCACCGGATCTTGCCCGTGACGGTTCCGGCAAAGCTGTCGTCTCAAAAGAAGCCGCCGAGAAGTTTTTAAGCCGCTGGTCCCTCTCTCCAAGGGATCTTTCCGAGCCCAATGCCGTGGAAAATATGTACGAGCGCCTGAACAACGATCTCAAGACCCTTGCAAAGGCCCTTGGTTCCATAAAAGAAAAACATCCGGAAGCGGGTGCCGAGCTTCAGAAGTTGCTCGAGACCGCCGGGAAAACTGTAGAGAATCTCAAGGAAAACCTTGAATTCATGAACATGCTTAACCGCTACTTCCCTTATGTCCAGCTCCCTGTAAGGCTTAAAGACTCCTTCACCCAGGGCGAGCTTTATGTTTACAAGCGTAACCGCGCAAAGAAAGCGGACGGAAACGCCTCCGTGCTCCTGCGCCTCGACATGGAGCACCTCGGGCAGACGGATGTCTACCTTAACCTGGCGGGCACAAACCTTACCACCAAGTTCTATCTCGGCGACGAAGCCGCAAGCCTTGTGACAGAGCACATCACGGACCTTTCGGAACGCCTTGAGGCTCTCGGCTTCAACGTAAACTGCGAGATCCTTCCGAGAGAAGAAGCCGAAGACCCTGTCCACGACTTCCTCGCTACCACAGGCTCTTCCGACACAAAGCACTACCGCTTCGACCGGAAAGCCTGATCCCTGTTCATATTTGACTTTGACGTCAGTGGCATCAATGGGTGCTGCTGACGTTATTTATATACCATTTCAGGTACCTTACTGCCTCCGCGTAGCCTTCAAATCCAAGGCCCATAAAGGTCTTCACACAGGCCATCCCCGCGTAGGAAACGCGCCTGAAGTCCTCTCTGTCCTTAACATTTGAAATGTGGACCTCCACCGCGGGCAGCGCCACCGCCTTTAAGGCATCAAGTATCGCGATACTGGTGTGGGTGTAAGCGGCCGGATTTATAACGATCCCGTCGAAAACGCCGTAAGCCTCCTGTATCCTGTCCACTATGGCACCTTCGTGGTTCGACTGGAAAAACTCAGCCTCCACCTGCTCATTCTCGCAGGCCTCCTTTACGAAATCCACAAGATCTTCATAGGTCTTCGCCCCGTAGATATCGGGTTCGCACTTGCCACGCATATTGATGTTTGGCCCGTTTATTATCAAAAACTTCATGTCACTTATTACTCCATACCTTCTTCATAATGCTTCTTGCCGTTTCCTCGGCGTCGCCGTTGTTGTCGGCTTCAAAGTCCGCAAACATCTCGTACAGCGGCCTTCTCACGGCGTACATATCCGCAAGGTCGTTTTTCTGGGACAGGGGCCTGCCTTCCCTCGAAAGCTTTTCGATATCCCTCTTGATCCAGACGATCTTGCCGTTCTGATGCAGAAGCCCGTAGTTTGACGGCACTGTAACGCAGCCGCCTCCGGTAGAGATGATCTTGTCCGACAGCTTCGAAACCTCGGCGATGACCTCGCTCTCAAGCTTTCTAAAACCCGCTTCTCCCCGGCTCTCAAAGATTTCAGGGATGCTCATTCCGGCCTTCTTCTCGATAAGCCTGTCGATCTCTATCACATCTTTCTCGGCAAAGATCCCGAGAAGCCCGGCAACAGTGGACTTTCCGCACCCCGGCATGCCTATCAGGATGATGTTCTCCATCTCCTCGCCAAGAAGCTTTTCCACTCTGTCTGTTTCGCTGTCATCTATAGGCTGTCCGGAAAACAGCTCTGCTGCGCGCTTTGCCTGGGCCACAAGCATATAAAGCCCGCCGGCGCACGGGATCCCAAGCTCTTCTGCCTGAAGGATAAGAGCCGTCCTTGCGGGATTGTAGATGATATCCACCACAAGGCCGCACTTCGGGAAATTCTTAAGGTCCAGCAGTTTTTCGCCGTTATCGGGGTACATCCCCACAGGCGTGGTGTTTACTATCACTTCCGCGTCGGCGTTTAACTCAAGGTTGTTGTAGTTGTTTTCCCCGTTCCTGCTGATGACCGTAACCTTAGCCCCGGCGTTTTTCAGCACCTCCCGTACAGAGGCCGAAGCTCCGCCGTTTCCGAGCACCAGCGCCTTCTTGCCGGCTACGCTCACTCCCGTCTTTTCAAGCAGCTTTTCAAAGCCGTAGGCATCAGTATTATCACCGGTTATGGTGCCGTCCCCGTTCCTTACAAGCACGTTCACGCTCCCAAGTGCCTTGGCTATGGGGGTGAGGCTGTCGCAGAAGGTTACCACGTCCCTCTTGTAGGGGATAGTTACGTTTAAGCCGTCCCAGTCCCCGTTTTCAATGAAATAGCGGAGTTTCCCTGGCTCCACCTCGTAAAGCCTGTACTCATAGTCGCCAAACTCCTTATGGATGAAAGGAGAATAGCTGTGGGCAAGCTTTTCGCCCAGCAAGCCGCAGCGCTTCCTGCAGGCGATGCCGTTGCCCACCCCCGTGCACTCCTTCTGATAAGTGCGGCTCAGCTCAAATATCTGCCTGTAAAGCTGCTCCACATAGTCCTTGTACTGTTCGTCCACAAGGGCCCGGAGGCTCTCTATCTTTGCCTCCTCACGATCCTTGTCGTAGATGGGTATCCCCTGCTCAAACTTCACTTTTCCTATGGCACCGGCTACATCCATCCTCTTTACGAAGAGTTCCACAAGCTGAGCGTCTATCTCGTCGATCTTTATCCTTAAACTGTCTCTGTTCATTTTCTGTCTCCCGGCCGCTTTTGGTAGCGGCTAATACTCATTCAGGTATCCCTGTTTACAGCTCACGCTTCCTTGCAAGAAAGGCGTCATAAACTGCGATT
>JAGDCQ010000300.1 GCA_017958465.1 Lachnospiraceae bacterium | reverse complement strand
TGACTGTTACTCCTCTTACGAATTCATATTGTAATGTATTACTGTAATTTGATACCTGGACGCCATCCGGACTGTACGCATACATCGTAATATTATAAGTTCCATCCGGATGTCTTTCCTTTGTGAACAACGTCCGTAGATTTACCGGAACTTTATCGACGCTTGTTCCGATATAGACATCATATCCGTTATCCGGGTTTGTGTAAAGCGAGGAAAGCTCGGTAACGCTTGCCTTTGCGCCAAACACGGGCACCAAAAGGAGTGCAAGTACAAATGCCAAAACGGAAGAAATTAAGCGTTTACGCATTTTCATCGCCTCCTCTCCTGCCAAGCTGCGGAGGTTTTCGGGTCGTCAGCTTGTTATGCTGATCGATGATCTCGAACTCCGTGATGATGAGGATCGCGATGCAAATGATGGCCGCCCCGTAGTAATACATATCCTGTACGGGCCTTAAGAGCAATATGGCGACTGCAAGAAGCATCGACACAAATATCTTCAGCAATTTAGCGCTTGATGAAAGCTCCGCTTTTCCCGGGCTCTTGAACGGATTACCCGTTGAAAGTCCGTTCCTCCACAAGAAAAAGATGAGAACGGCGGATGTCAGAATGCCAAGTACGCTGACGATCTCGCTGAGCGCAGGGTTTGCGAGGATAACGTACATATCGAGCAAAACAGGGATATAAAAGCCTACCACAAACAGCAGGATGACACTTAACACAATAAGCCCGAAAACAGTGAGGCAGCCGACTTTTTTGGCTTTTTGGGCCGTGTTGTTGTTTACGGCGGTTGCGCACCTTAACGCGAGGCTGTCGGAGCGGATGTAATCGTCCTTTTGCTGCTCCGTTGCGTTTTCAAGCTGTTCGGCAGAGATCTCGTTCCGCTCTGCAGCCTTCATTTCCTCAAGCTTCCTGCGGTAAAGCATACCCTGGTCATCTTCGAGCGTCTCACGCTTTCTGATCGCGCTCAGCTGCGAAGACGACATAAAGAACATGATTATCGAAAGCACGAGCGTGATCGCAAGCAGGTTCTGCGGTGTAAAAGTAAAATCGGTCACAACATCGAACACTAACGAAAGGATCACAAAGATCACAGCAGCGATGATCCCGCCGAATAATAAGAATTTGCGCTTATCTACGGGAATGTCGACCGATGCCTTTCCTGTCTGGCCGTTGATGACGGCGTAAGCCATACGTTTGTCCGGAGTCTTGTAGGAAAGGAACCACACGGGCAGGAACGCAAGGCCTGCGCCCTTTATGCCGGGAGCCGAATCCTGCTTTACTTTGTTTTTCTCTTTGGACGAGATCGATTTAGACCTTGCGGCCTTCGAGCCGAGGACCTGGGTCTGATTGTAGCGCGATACCATTTCAGTCGCGTCATCCGAATAAATAGCCTTGTCAACGTCGTTCGTATCGGCATAGAAACCGCTCAGGAGTGACGGCGTGAAAGCCTGCTTCTGTTTGATGTTGTAGGGAGAAATGGATGCGCTGATATCATCCGAGAAGGTCGAAGTGGCATCATAGGTGATACCTTCGGCTTCGCCGTGGATGGGGCCGCTGATCCTGTAGAAATCCTCGATTATGTAATCGCCGCTCCTGTGGGAGGTCGAACCCTCGAAGGACACAACGGAATCGGTCTCAAAATCGTAAGCCCAGTAAGGCATATAAATACCCCTGAATTTCTCGATCAATTCGGGATCTTTGTATTCTTTGGGCGCGAAGATCGCTTTTTTGACAGCCTTTGAAAAGGCCTGCTTGCACTCTTCCTTCGATTTCTTGAAGGTGATGATGAATTCGGGCCTTTTCTCGTTACTTATCCTGCTGTCGAGGACAGTTGTGTTTCCACAATAGCTGCAGAAGGTGGCTGCAGTCTCATCATCGCTGATGATCTCGCCGCCGCACTGGGGACAAGTATAAACGGTAGTCTCGAAAGTATCGTGCTCTACCGCATCTTTATCACGCTTTATGGTATAGGGATCAAACTCAGAATCGCAATAGTCACATTTCAGCTTTTGTGTCGGGATATCGAAGCGCAGTCCCGCACCGCAGTTCGAACATGGATACATGGCTATTCCTTTCGTAAGAAAAATTAATTGCTGTCTTTACACCTTTTTGACGGGTCTTTGGCCCATCACGTATATTTTATGCTACTTGCCCCCCGATTTCAAGCATTGTTGTGTTGAATAATGTGATTTTTTGTGTTAAAGTATGAATGTAAGCGTTTACGTTCCGACGGTTGCTTACACGGAGGTAATGATGATCGTCCTTTTTCTTGCTGTGATACTTCTCCTGACCGGATGCGCGGGCAATACGCCTCCTTCGCCGGACAGTGAAGCCCCGGCCACAGTTTCACCAATCCAAAAAGATCCGGAGGATACCGATTTGAAAGATGCCATAGACCTTATATACAGATACGCAGACCAGCTGCTCTCTTCTGACGAAAACACACCTACCGCAAAGGGCGGGTTTATATGGGATACAGAAAAAAAGGCGGACAGCTGGCGTTATTTCAACGGTGTCATGCTGGATGCCTTCAACAGGACCATGGGGGAAAAGGGTCATTCCTACGTGGAAAGGTTCTATTTGAACAATCTTACGCCCGACGGCCCTCGCAGCTACCATCACGACGAACTGGATTCCGTGCCCTGCGGGCTTGCGCTGTTCAGCTTCCTTGACAGTCCGTACCACGCTTACAAGGACGCGATCCGATACATTTTCAATGAGCTTTGCAACCAGCCTTCTTTTGAAAACTGCGGCGGAAACTACCTTCACAAGAAAACCTGGACCGCTTTCCATATCGGCCTCGACGGGATCTATATGGCACAGATATTCCTGATGCGCTGTGCAAACGCGATTAAAGACGGGCAGCTCGAGCTCTACCGCGGCACCCCCGCATCCGCCCCTGTTTCCGCAGAAGACCTTTACAGCGAGATCTTTACAAGGCTCCACTGGGTTGCGGAAAATATGTATGATGAAAAGACAGGCCTCTACCACCATGGCTGGAACGCCGAGAAGATGGCAGGGAACGGCCACATCTGGGGACGCGGGATCGGCTGGTACGCCGTAGCCCTCACGGATATCGCGGCAGATATGCCGGAAGGCGAAATGAAGGAAACTCTCACACGCGACATAAAGAAGCTTTTTGACGGGATGATCCCCTATATGGACGAGGCTACGGGCCTGTGGTACAACGTTGTAAACAATCCGGGGCTTTCCGGAAACAAGCTTGAGACTTCGGTAAGCGCGATGATGTCATACTCCATGATCAAGGCCTTTAACGAAGGGCTTGTCGGTGAGGAATACGCAAAGGCCGGGATAAAGACATTTAAGTCTGTATGCAGGGATAAAGTCGTAACCTCCGGTGACAGGATCAAGGTCATCGACACCTATCAGAAATCCGGCGTTTGTACTTTTGACGCAGGCTACACCGAGCATCCCTACACGGATGACGAGGCAAAGGGCACAGGGCTTTTGATCCTTGCCGCAAGCGAAGCTGAAAAATACATGAACAGATAAAAAAAGACTTCGAAGCTTTGGCCTTTCGGCTTTACGGCTTCGAAGTTTTTTATGTTTGTGACCGGCCTGTTTTCACATATTTGCCCTTACCCAGGCGATCTCTGCTTTGTAGCCGTCGTCTTCGTTCGGCGTCTCGAGGATAAAAGGCTTCCCTGCAAAAGCGGGGTGCGTTATGATCCGTTTGAAGGCCTCGTAGCCTATGCTGCCCTGGCCTATCTTCTGGTGGCGGTCCTTGTGGGATCCCATGGGGTTCATGCTGTCGTTGATGTGGACCGCCTTTAGCCTCTCAAGCCCTATGACGCGGTCAAACTCTGCCACAACGCCCTCAAGGTCCCCGACGATATCGTAACCTGCGTCGTACACGTGGCAGGTATCAAGGCATACTCCCATCTTTTCCGTGTGCTTCACGCCGTCAAGGATGGCCTTTATCTCTTCAAAGCGTGAGCCCACTTCGCTCCCCTTTCCCGCCATAGTCTCTAAAAGGACGGTGGTTGAAAGGTCGCTTTCAAGGGCTTTATCAAGAGCTTCTATGATCTGTTCGATACCGGTTTCCACACCCTGCCCCGTGTGTGAACCCGGGTGGAAGTTGTAGTAGTTTCCGGGCAGGTATTCCATGCGTTTTAAGTCGTCGCACAGCATTTCGAGGCCAAACTTGCGAGTATCCTCGGTAGCCGAGCAAAGGTTCATCGTGTAAGGCGCGTGCGCGACAAGCTTTCCGAAATTGTTCTCTTCCATAAGCCTGATGAGCGCCTTTGCGTCATCGGGCTTTATTTCTTTTGCGGAGCCTCCGCGCGGGTTCCTTGTGAAAAACGCGAAGGTGTCGGCTCCGAGTTCAAGAGCCTTCTCTCCCATTTTCAAAAATCCGTCTGATGTAGATAAGTGGTTTCCGATGTAGATCATATTTACCTCCGGGCAAAAAGTGTAATCTTCAACAAAAAAATTTTAAAAATCCCCTTGTATTTGTGCATTTTATATGATAATATGGAAACCGTAAACAAGAGAAACGGTTTCCACGTTCCCGATCGTTTTATTTTTTTGTTGGGAATTCCAACACCAGTTTCCATAAATCCGGTTTCCGCCGTAGCCAATCAAGAGGTTAACAATGGACAATGATGTAAGAATGAGGATCCTCAATGCAGCCATTATGGCATTTAATGAGGACGGTGTCAAGTTCACGATGGATTCTGTTGCCGGCCGCATAGGCATCAGCAAAAAGACCATCTACAAATTCTTCTCGGGCAAGGACGAAATGATCCTGGCCGCGATCAACGCCGGTTTTGACGAAGTTAAGGCCGCGGAGCAAAGGATCATCAAGGATGAATCGCTCGATATCGTAGAAAAGCTCAAGCGTGTGATCATCGTCATCCCCGATCAGTACATGCAGGTCGACTGGCGAAAACTGACCGAGTTTGCAACCTACAGTCCCGAGGCGTTCGCTCTGCTGAACAAGCGCATTTCGAGCGGATGGGACTCAACCTTTGCTTTACTGAGGAAAGCAACAAAAGAGAAAAAGATCAGAAGTATCAATCCTCTTCTCTTTAAGAACATGATCGAATCCTGCATTTCGGGGTTCATCTCTTCAGATTTCCTTGTAAACGAGGGGATCGCCTATCAGGATGCTCTCGAGAGTATGATAAATATTATGATAGACGGCATCAGAGTCTGAGCCGCAGCCCGGAGGTTAAAAATGAAACTCACAGCCAAAGAAAAAATCGCATACGGCCTTGGCGCCGTCGGGAAAGACATGGTCTACATGCTTTCCGCATCATACGTCCTGTACTATTTCCAGGACCTTCTCGGCGTTAACGCCGTCGCAATGGGTACCATCCTGCTCGTTGCGCGTATTTTTGACGCTTTCAACGACCCTATCATGGGCGTTATAGTTGCAAAGACCAAATCCAGATTCGGCAAGTTCCGTCCCTGGCTTTTGATAGGTACTCTGCTCAACGCGGTCGTACTGTACCTTATGTTCGCGTGCCCGCCTACGCTTGACGGCGCCGGGCTTACGGCATACGCAGCCATATTCTACATTCTCTGGGGTACGACCTACACCATCATGGATATTCCCTACTGGTCAATGATCCCCGCCTTTACCGAAGGCGGCAAAGAGCGCGAAAGCCTCACGACCCTCGCACGTTCCGCAGCGGGCGTAGGTGCCGCTCTCATCACGATCTTCACAATGCAGATCGTTCACCTGATAAGCTCGGATGAAGTCGTAGGTTTCAAGTGGTTCGCGCTCATCATCGCGGTCATTTTCGTTGCGTTCATCTTTATCACCTGCATTTTTGTAAAAGATAAGTCCAATGTAAACATTCAGAGCGCATCCGTAGGCGATATGTTCAAAGCTCTTGTCAGAAACGATCAGGCCATGACTGTTGTTATCGCTATCGTGCTCATCAACTGCTCCGTTTACATCACCTCAAACCTCGTCATCTACTTCTTCAAGTACGATTTCGGCGGTATCGAGTGGTACAACGGCTACACGCTGTTCAATATGTTCGGCGGCGGTATCCAGATCCTTGCGATGATGCTCTTCTACCCACTCCTTCGCAAGTTTGCTTCAAACGTTAAGATATTCTACATCTGCCTTGCCAGCGCGATCATCGGTTATGCGGCGCTGCTCGGTATCGCGTTTACGCAGATGAACAACGTCTGGATCCTGTTCGTTCCCGGCTTCTTCATCTTTTCGGCAAACGGTGTGTTGCAGGTCCTCATCACTGTTTTCCTTGCAAATACCGTTGAATACGGCGAACTCAAGAACGGTCGCCGCGACGAGAGTGTTATCTTCTCGATGCAGACCTTCGTCGTTAAGCTTGCGAGCGGTGTTGCGGCTTTCGTTGCTTCCCTCTGCCTCCAGATCTTCAAGCTTTCCGAGGGCACCGAAGTTTCCGAAGCGGACAAGATCCGCGATTTCTCGCTTGAAGTTGCAGATTCTTCACGTATCGGCCTCAGGATGACAATGACCATAATCCCCATCATCGGTTTGATAGTTGCGATCATCATCTTTAAGAACAAATTCATCCTTACCGAAGAAAAGGTGAACGAGATCTCAGCGGAGATAAAGCAGAAAAAAGCCTGACTGAATTCCAAAAAAGCATAAAAATATCCGGCGTCCGGGAATCCCGGGCGCCGGTTTTATATTATCCTTCTACTTTTTCAAAATCTTCTTTGCCGTGCTTACAGAGCGGGCAGATAAAGTCGTCCGGGAGCTCCTCGCCTTCAAACTCGTAACCGCAGATCTTGCATACCCATTTTATCTTCTTCTCACCATCTGTGCTCTTCTTGGGCTTCGGTTTGATATGGTCGAAGTAATATGCGTAGGTCACGGAGGGCTCAGAAGAAAGTACATCACTCTCTGTAATGTCCAGCAGGAACAGGCTGTGGGAGCCGCAATCCACTATCTCCTTCACTTTCCCTGAGAATACGGCGTTTGTATGTTCCGTAATGGCAAGGAGGCCGTTGGGAGTGCGCTTCACGGCGTCGTAGCCTGCAAACTTGTCGGTGTCGCGGCCGCTTGAGAAGCCAAACCGTGTGAAAAGATCGAAGGGTGCGGATTCCGTCAGCACAGAAATATTCACAAGTCCCGTCTTTGCGATAAGATCGTGGGAATAATTTGTCTTATTCACCGCTATAGCCATCCTGTTAGGGTTCGAAGCCACCTGGATTGCAGTATTTGTGATGCATCCGTTATCCTTGCCGCCGTCCCTGGTCGTGACAACAAACAGGCCGTAACTCAGCTTGTAGAGGGCGTTTGGATCATTAGCGCCTGCTGTTCCCGAGGCCGCTGCTTCAACAGGCTTTTCAGCAACTGCGCCGGGCACGGTGATCATAATGGCGTCCGCAAGAGCCTCAAGCTCTGCCCTCTGCTCCTGTTTCAGCGAGCTCTTCAGGGAAAGAGTCTGCTCTATGAAGCTTATCTCCTTGCAGTTTTCGAACAGGGCGCGCATCTTCCTTCCGCTCTGGGCTGCCCAGGTGCCGTTCTCGATAAAAGCGACCGTGCGCTTCATGATATTGTGCGCCACAAGGTCCCTGATGGTCTCGTCCATACGGACAAAGATCTCCGCATTATACGTGGTCGAGGCGAAAACAAGGTTGCTGTATTTGAAGGCGGCTGCCACCACCTCCGAGGCGGGCTTCACGGAAACATCATACATCGTCACCTTTGCGCCCCTTTCTCTCAGCATGGTCGCAAGGATCTCGGCAGCGTTCTCCGTATCGCCGTAAACAGAGGCGTATGCGATCATAACGCCGTTAACCTCGGGCGTGTAGCTGCTCCATTTATCGTAATACTCGATGTAATCCCCGAGCTTTTCCCTCCAGACAAAGCCGTGGAGAGGGCAGATACGCTTGATATCAAGGTTTGCGGCTTTCCTAAGCACCGCCTGGACCTGGACGCCGTATTTCCCGACGATATTTGTGTAGTAGCGGCGGGCTTCATCAAGATAGTCCGCGAAAAAGTCCACTTCGTCCGCAAAAAGGTTGCCGTTCAGGGCTCCGAAGCTTCCGAATGCGTCTGCTGAGAACAGGGTCCCGTCCTTCTTGTCGAAGGTCATCATAACCTCCGGCCAGTGCACCATGGGTGCCATAACAAAGGTAAACTCGTGCTTTCCGGTGTTCAGGATGTCGCCTTCCCCAACGATATAAGGCTTCACATTGTCGTCCGCGAACCCGAAGTTCTTCATCATGTCAAAACACTTGCTGTTGCAGACCACAACAGCCTCCGGGTAACGCAGCAAAAGGCTTGAGAGCGTCGCGCTGTGGTCCGGCTCCATATGGGAAACCACCACAAAATCCAGCTTTCTGCCGCCAAGCGCGTGCTCCAGGTTTTCAAAGAAAACCTTTCCGACAGCCTTGTCCACTGTGTCAAAGAGCACAGTCTTCTCGTCCAGAAGCAGGTACGAGTTGTACGAAACCCCGTCGGGAACCGAGTAAACGCCCTCGAACATAGCGAGCCTCCTGTCGTTTCCACCTACCCAGATAAGATCTTCAGTAACATTTCTTGTACAATACATATAGAACCTCCCCGGATGCCTATTGCACCCGCTATTATAAGACCTGTACCGGTCTTTATGTCAGAGCAGTTGACTACTCTTTTGTTGTCAGAGCAGAAGCGAACCTTCCATGCCTTCAAAGCTGATGCGCCTCTTTGTCCCGTCGCTTAAGGCCAGTGTTATATCGCCGTAGTTTCCGAGTTTTTCATCATCTTCAAACGCAATATCTTTTATGATGAACAGCTCGTCGTCGGTAAAAGGCTCATCCCCTTCTTTTGAAAGGTTTGCGCTTATGAGCACGCCCGGCGCGTAGGCTCCGTAATGCTTTGCGCGTTTGCAGGTCGCAAGCACCAGGACAGAGTCCGCGGAATCCGGGTTTTTCCCTGTGTTTTTCACTGTTTCAAGGGAGTTGAACCCAAACCAGGTCACAAAAGCAAGCTGCCTGTGTTTGCCGGTGTGATCCTTCCCCTTAAGTACTATTGCCACAGCGCCGTCCTGTTCGCGCCTCTCGACAGTGGTCCCGTTGTCCGGGAACCCAAAACTTCCGAGCGTCAGAGTGGCCGGACGGCGGACAAACCTTGGCTTGTCCACTCTCACGATGCCCTTTTCAACCGGGAAATCCGCAAGGGAAACAGCGCTTATCCAGTGCATTTCCTTGTGGCAGTCATAGTCGAAGAACTGGCGTCTGTACAGCACTCCGTCCCTCTCCCCCTGCAGGAAGGTAACATTTGCAAAGGACTTTGTGCCGTTGGAATCGTCGGTGAGCATATATTGCTGCGAGCGGGAATCCGCCTCCCAGGGGAACCTTGTGCTGTAGGCAAGCTTCCCGTAATTCCACATCCCGTGCTCGTCCCCGGGCGCCTTAAATATCTTGCCTGTCCGAAGGATCGTTTCTCCTGTCTTAAGGTGGTTTGAAACAAAGAGCGCAGGAGCAGAAAGGGATACCGTTTGCACGTTTTCGTAAGGGTTGCCTGCTTTCACGATGTTTTCTTCCCAGAAGCCTTCGTTTTCGACGGAAGTCCAGAAAGGATGGTCTTTCGGAAGGGCAAGGCAAAGAAAAGCCTTTCCGAACCAGAACGGACTTTCCGCGCAGGAATACCCCTACACAAGGGGCTTAAACTGTCCGTAAAAGCCCATAGCCGGCGCTCCCTCCGACAAAAAATCGTCTCTCGACAAAAACTGCAACAGCGCCCCGGAGGTTATCCTTCTCGCAAAACCGAAGAACTCAGGCGAAAAGTCCTTTTCACCACACTCCGCAAAGGGTGAGGCCGCGGCAAACCTGTAGATATTACTCCTGCCCCACATATTCACAAAGCCGTCCCGGCCAAAGAAATGCGGGTAAGACTCCATAAATACCTTGAAACGCTCGTCAAAAAGAGCCGCAATCTTAGGCATTTCACGCCTGCCGTACCACCGGTTCCAGATCTGCGAATAAACCTGGAAAGCCCAGCAATTATAGTAGTCAAAGTTCTGACCGTCGCGATACCACCCGTCGCCGGCATAGTAGGCTGCCGTTTCCTTGGCATGCTCAAGCATTATCTCGCGGTCGATCTCGTAGCCGTGGGCATGCAGGAAGGCCATATTCAGCATATTGAAGAAACGCCAGTTCTGCGGCACAGTGGAGCCGTGAGCGTAGCTTTGGAGCAGGGCCGCTATCTTGTCCTGCTCGGGCTTTGAAAACTGCCTCCACAGCTCATCTTCGCATATATCAAGCGCGATCACAAGAGCACAGGTCTCAACCGTCTGCTGAAAGATCGCAAACCTGTTCTGCTCCGTGATCCTGCAAAGGTCGTCATAAGTCCCAATGTAGGTCGGGCTCTCAGGATCGCACGCGAGCAGGATCTGGCGCCTGTAATACTCGGCCAGGTTAAAGCCGTTTATCTTGGTGTTCTTGTCGTTTTTAATGAGCGGAGCCGCTATAAAAAGCGTCCTTGTCAGGCCCTCAAAAAGCTCGGCTTTCACCTCGTTCTCCGGGTATTTGCCGTCCCGCAGGTGCGGGTAAGTCACGTCAAACTCAAGACGCTTGACGAGCGCAGGCTCATCCATACTCTTCTTACCTGCAAAAACGCCGGAAAGCAGGTATTTTCCGGCTTCTATCCAGGAATCTCTTGTAAGCCCCGTGAACGGGCTTAACTTC
>JAGDCQ010000299.1 GCA_017958465.1 Lachnospiraceae bacterium | reverse complement strand
TCACCCTTAAGGATCGTAGTGGGATACAGGTATGAAACGTGAGAACCAAAGGATCCGGAAACCCACTCCATACGCCCGCCTTCTTCAACGATCGCGCGCTTTGTGTTCAGGTTGTACATGTTCTTGGCCCAGTTTTCAATGGTCGAGTAACGGAGCCTTGCATTCTTCTTTACGAAAAGCTCAACGCAGCCCGCGTGCAGGTTTGCAACGTTCCACTTCGGAGCGGAGCACCCCTCTATGAAGTGCAGGTCGGCGCCCTCGTCAACTATTATCAGTGTATGCTCGAACTGGCCAGCACCCTTTGCATTCAGACGGAAGTAGGACTGGAGCGGAACCTCCACCTTCACTCCCTTCGGAACATACACAAAAGAACCGCCGGACCACACAGCACCGTGCAGTGCGGCAAACTTATGGCTCGAAGGCGAAACAAGCGTCATGAAGTATTCCTTTACCATGTCCGCATACTCGCCGTTCAGGGCACTTTCCATATCGCTGTAGACAACGCCCTTCTTTGCCACATCCTCCTGAAGGTTGTGGTATACAAGCTCGGAATCGTACTGCGCTCCGACGCCTGCCAGGTATTCGTGCTCGGCCTTAGGTATGCCAAGCCTGTCAAAGGTGTTCTTGATCTCCTCCGGAACCTCATCCCAGGAGCCCTTCATCTTGGTGTTCGGACGCACGTAGGTAACGATATTGTCCATATTCAGGCCGTCGATGGGGCTGCCCCACTGCGGCACTGCCAGTTTGTTATATAATTCGAGGGATCTTAACCTGAAGTACAGCATCCACTCAGGATCGTGTTTCTCTGCCGAGATCTGCCTTACGATATCCGTTGTCAGGCCTTCCTTCACTGAAAAGAAATCCTTCTCCTCATCCTTGAAATCGTAAATGGAATCGGGGCGGTTATCGTAATACTCGTTTACCTGCTCCTTGGTAGCGTTCTCCTGAAGCCCCTCAGTTTTCAATATTTCACTCATTTATTCTCAATCCTCCGTGTCACAACTGTGACTTTGTCACATATTTGTGACTCTGGTAGTATCATTCACCCGCGAACTGCTCAAAGCCGTTCTCGCTTATCATCTTTATGATCTCTTTGCCGCCGTCCTTTACGATGCGTCCGTGAACCATGACATGCGTGTGGTCCACATCCAGCGACTCCAGGATATTTGCGTTATGGGTTACGATGAGGAGCGCTCCGTTACATCTCTTCTGGAACTCCTTGATACCCTTCGAAACTGTCCTTACGGCGTCAACATCAAGGCCGGAGTCTGTTTCGTCAAGGATGGCAAGCTTCGGCTCGAGCATGAGCATTTGCAGGATCTCCGCCTTTTTCTTCTCGCCGCCGGAAAAGCCCACGTTAAGGTCACGCTCTGCGTAAGAAGGATCCATGTCCAGAAGCTTCATGGTCTCTTCAAGCTGCTTTTTGAACTGCAGTATCTTGATGGGCTTGCCTGTCTTTTGCCTGATGGAGTTACGGATGAAGCTCTCGAGCGAAAGCCCCGGAACCTCAAGCGGGTTCTGGAAAGACATGAACATGCCTGCCTTTGCGCGCTTATCCGCAGCAAGCTCGGTTATATCCTCGCCTTCAAATATGATCTTCCCGCCTGTTACCGTGTAGACGGGGTTGCCCATGAGCGCGTTGCCAAGGGTACTCTTACCGGTTCCGTTAGGCCCCATCAAAACGTGAGTCTCACCGGGATTGATAGTCAGGCTGACTTCGTGCAGGATGCGCCCGCTCTCGATATCAACCGAAAGGTCTTTAACTTCAAGTAGATTCTGTGACATATTGGTCCTCTTTTCTTAGGTTTTCAGTTTTTACAGTTCTTATTGTCTTCCGGGGAGCACTCCATGGCGTCGTTTTCATCCACGAGCTTTTGAAGGCTGATGGAATCCACGCAACCTTCTATAGCGTCGTTAACGCTCTTCCAGACGATCCCGGTCACGCATTTTTTTGAGTGCTCGCATGCTTTTTCATCCTGCGTCACACAGGAAACGACTTCTATTCCGCCCTCGCAGGCGCGAAGCACGTCGCCGACCGATATCGCTTCTGCCGCCTTAGCGAGCCTGTAGCCGCCGTTTTGCCCACGCACGCTCTTTATAAGTCCTGCTTTCTTTAGGGAGCTTATAAGCGTCTCCAGATAGCTTTCGGAAATATTCTGGCGCTTTGATATGCTCTGGACCGAAACAGCTTCGCCTGTCCTTTCATTAACGGCCAGATCCAGCATCGCCCTGAGCCCGTAGCGCCCCTTTGTTGATATTTTCATTTGTTTCTCCGTAATTCCTACTAAAATGGTGTGAATTGACCTTGCATACTTTAGCACAGAAAGCCGAATGTGTCAAGCAGTTCACAAAAAATAATCGAGTAGGCTGACTCCTACTCGATTCGACGGGCCATCTCGCGTACATAGTCCGCTCGATGACCGTTCACTCAGCCCTCAGTTTGCAAGCAAGCTTGCACTGAGGGCATTCGCTTATCGCACAAAAAAAGAGCGGTAAAAATGCTTTTCGCACTTTTACCGCCATTAAACCATTTTTCATTCTTCGCTGTTAATTATGTGATCTCCGTAATAAGAGCTTATCAGGCCTGTATCCTTCTGTTCGAGCAGCGTTCCGTCCTCCCCGAATATATAATCGTACACCTTGCAGGGACCGTCGAAAACATCTGAACTGCTGAGTGGTTTAAAATAAATGCTTCCGATCACACTTATCCTCCACGCGAGCCGGTTTTGCCCGTTCACGGACAAAGTTCCCGGCTTTGCTCCCTTTACGCTGTAAAACATTACCGGTGTCACGTTGCCCGCGTCACATAAAAGCAATGCTGCCGTCGCGTTTGCCCGGACAAGTTCACCCAGTTTTTCGGGAGATCCGTAAATGATCCTGCCGTCTTCCAAAACCTGCGCCGCCCCATCTTTCTGGATCTCATCAAGATACTTTTCTAGTTCGCTTTTTTCTCCGTTTTCGTTCTGAACTTTTAGCTCATGGGCAGACATATAAACCTTCCCGCCAAATTCGATCATATCCTTTATGTAGTATATTTTATCCCCGGCAGTGTAGCTGTACTCACCGAGTATATCTCCGTTACGATCGATCCTGAAAATGTGTGCGGGATCCAACTCGTACCAGGCCGATATCTGAACAAGATAATCGTCGCCAAGCCTTGCAGAAACCCCAATACTGTTTTGCCCTATCAAGGTCTGCTTATAGTACGTTTCGTTGCCGTTTTCATCCAGTTGCACAAAACACAGATATGTCTGCTGGTCTTCATAGCCGCCTATGATTACATCAAACATTCCGTCCGGGTGCAGAAAGGCGTTGACCAGATACTCACGGGTGAACCCGTGATCCATATTACGCTCCCAGATCACAGCCCCCTTATCGTCAAGCAGAGCGACAGCCGCAGAAGAATAACCCTTCGCATTATCGCAGCTTCCCTTAGCGATAGTACCCTTTTCAGTGTAGTCACATTCTGCGTAATAAAATCCCGGGAATTCGGAAGACCACAGAAGTTTGCCTTCTTTATAGCATTTTATTGTTGTGCCCTTAAATTCATTGCCATACTCACCACCGTAAATGTAGTCAAATCCATAGTTATAAACGGATCCCTGCTCGGTGCCGTATCCTACAATATCACGCTGTCTGTTTTTGTTTTCCCACAGGACCGCAAGTTCGGCGGAGTTGGGCTTTTCCGTCTCCAGCTCAATACCGGGCACAGTCCTTAATATCACTTCCGCGGTTTTCCCATACGTGAAGCTTTTTGTGGTAATATCATGATACACTGCTTTCACCTCCGCGCGGCTTAAGCCCTCCGTTGAAAGCCCGTTCTCTC
>JAGDCQ010000036.1 GCA_017958465.1 Lachnospiraceae bacterium | reverse complement strand
CGACATGGGCTTCATAAAATGCGGCAGGATCGCGGAAGTTGAGCTTGCCTGAAGCAGGCCCAAACAAAAGTTTCAAACGCCAAGCCCCACAAACAATCAACAGGCACCCTCAACCGAGAGTGCCTGTTTTTCATCTAAAAATCCCTGTTATTAACCCTATCCAAGCTTGCCCGACATCTCACACAGGTATAAAAAGCTTCGAGATCTCATAATCCGTCCTGATATAGTTGTCAAGCAGCTTCAGGGCTGTTTTCTCATCATGCATCTCACGTGCGGAAATGATCATGTTCAGCTGGTAGAACTTCGTGTCTTCGCCCATATTCTGTTCAGGCGTGGGCCTTATCTCGCGGCTTTCCGTGATAGTCTCGCCTTCGCCAGAATCCTCGGTTATGTAGTACTGCAGCGCCTCATTGCCGAAGATCACAAACTCCTTCACAAAGATGCCGTAGCAGATATTCCGCATCTCCTCTTCCACATACCCGTTATTGTTGTTCCCGTCTTCAAAGCTGTAATGGATAACAACCTTCTTCGCAGGATCCGTGCGGTACTCAACATAATACTTGTCGCATATATCCTGGGGGATGCGCATGTTCCCGCGGAAATTCTTGAAGAAGGGCAGGATCCGCTCCTTCTGCTCCAGCCGGTTTATATGCATATCCACAAAGTTTACTTCGGCGTCCGTAAGCTGCTCGCAGGTCGAATAATACTTCAGCACCGCCAGCAGGCAGACTTCGTTGTCATCATAGCGGATCTCGTTCCGCATGATATCGAATATCTCGGGCTCCACAAGCCTGTCGTTTATCAGGTATTTGTAAGCATAGTAGGAAAGGAACGCACGGATGACGGTCTGGTTCTTGCCGCTCCTGTAATAGCTGGTGAACACAGCCTTTGCGTTGCTCACGTAGCTCTCGGCGAAAAGCATCTGCGCCAGCAGCCTCTCCTCAAGCTCCACAGTGTCAAGCTCGTAGGTGCGGGCAGCCTTCCAGATCTCGAACATCTCGGCCGTGGTACCGTAATAATAGTCGTTAAGATACCCAAGCACCGCCTCGTCGTACCTGCCCTCCTTAAAGCAATAGAAGCAGGCGGAAAGCAGTATATCCACCTTTTCCATCCCGCCGGCGTTAAAGATCAGGCGCGAGCACAGCTTCATAAGGCGCTTCACGTCTATCCCCTCAAAACCGTACTCTGCCATGGCCTTCAGCGCAACATTGTACAGGTCACGCACGATCATGAACTCAATTATCTTGATCCTCTCAGTGTGGTCGAGAAGCCCAAGGTCTATCTGCAGGAGATAGTTTTCGAGCATATCCCCTTCATAATTGTCGTAATAGTAGTAAATAAGCTCTTTTGTGTAGTCCCGGATGTATTCCGGCTTAAGGGCCGTCACCCTGGTCACCTGCTTCATAAACTCCACTGCCCGCGCGTCCGTGCGCTGCTCGTAGCGGATCTTCTCCGCAATATGCAGCACAAGCTTGGGGTTGGAGTCGTCAAGGGCGGCGCATCTCTCGAGGATGTTGTCCAGGTGGACAAGCTTGTTTACCCTGTAATCCACAGTGGACAGGTATCTCCTGCCCTCACGGTCCCCAAGCACCATATCGGCCTTCTCCGTGAAAAGCTCGATGTACGCGGTCCCGTCGTTGATGGGCACAAGCACCTCGCCCTCCGTCTCCTTGTGGGAAACGTAGACAGCCACAATATCCTTTGAACTGCAGGATATCTCGTAATAAAACGCGATGTTCGGGATAATGCCCGCAAGCTCCGCGGTAAGCGGCAAAGTCGGCACGATGGTATCGTAAAGCACCGCCAGGTTGCGGTCTATAGCGCCCTCACGCATCTTCGCTATGGTGAAATCCCGGATCACGGGATCGAAATTCTGTCGGATAGTCCCGTACTCCGCGCCGTTCCTTAAGATATTGGCATAAAGATAAGCCTTGCGCTCATCGTCAAGGTTGCAGTTATAAGCGAAATAATTGAGTGCGCGATGCTCCAGCACGGTTTCCAGGTTCTTCGGCGCCGATTCGATGTAAGCCTCCTGGATCCCCGGGATCTTCAGGTCGCCTGCCACAGCCTTTGCATAGAAGAAATGGGCAACAGCCGTCCTCTTCTTCCCAAGGAGCATCAGCTTTGTTATAGCTTCAAGGCAGTCGTTCTGCGGATAGAGCTCGTAAACCCTTTTCAGGCACTTTGTGAGGACATAGCTGTACTCGTCGTAGTTGCCGGCGATAAAGGCCAGCTTTGCGGCCGCTGCCTGGGCGATCATGGAATAACGCACTGAAAAGTTGATGACCTGCAGCTCGAAAAGCCTGATCCCCGAAAGAATGTCGGGATTGGCGTTGAAAACGAGAGCCGCCTCAAAATACAGCACCGGGCTCTTGATCCCGTCCTTGTAAAAGGCCTCTGCGATGGCGTTTACCCTGGCCTGGGGCGCATCCAGCGACTTGTCCAGCTGGAGGAGGAACCACAGCAGCATCCACTTCTCAGGGTATTTCGCATAAAGGGTACGTATCTCCCGGACCGCGTTTTCCGTAGCATCCGGCCTCTTTTTATACATAGCGGAAAGATAAAGGATCCCCGCATGCACTTCAGGTTTATCTTTATACTGCTTAAAGTTGGCTTCCAGCTCGTTAAGCACGGACCGGAACTGCGTCTCTTTCCCCTCGTTTAACAGAAGGTGTGCGCGGTAAAGCTTGATAAATTCAGCGTCCGCCCCTTCGAGATTCTGAAGCCCCGTAAGGATATTCTCCGCCTCATTAGTGTACTTGCCCTGGGACTGGCGGTTCAGGCGGAAACGCAGATAGTTGGCCACAAGCCTGCTGCTGTACTGCTTTACGCGCTGTTTTTGCACGGATTCCGCGCTCTTTCCGGCCTTTGAGCGGCAGGAAACAGGGATCTCAATGCGCACAGACGCGTTTTCTATGGTAAGGCACGCAAGGTTGAGCCCCGCATGCAGCTTCGCGGGGTCCACTACAACTCCCAGCTCGAACTGGTCCCCGGAAAACATCTTGGTGGTGATAAGGCTGGTCCTCGGGCGGATAAAAGCGGCATCGCTGGAAACAGTGTATTCCGCATAGCCCCAGGTATTCTTGTGCAGGATCACCTTGTCAAGGAAGCTGTAGACACCGGCCGTGTATTCAAGCCTGTTCTTGTCGGCGCTAATGG
>JAGDCQ010000298.1 GCA_017958465.1 Lachnospiraceae bacterium | reverse complement strand
TCGTCCGGTCTTCTAAATATTATTATTGAGAATTCCACATATTTATAGAGAAAATGGTGGAAAAAAGCCCACACCTCTTTTATAATCATGTTTGGGGTTTGAAACAGGACCGAAAAAGCGAAATGAACTTATGATCATAGTTGCAGTTGAGATAGAATCACAGCAACTTCTTTAATGATTTTATATACTTTTCAGACTCTTTAGTTATACTGTTGATAAGTTTGGCCTCACTGCCATCGACTTTGCCATCGTCTTTTTTCGCAGCGTGCTCGCAAAGCTTTAAGAAATTCTCAACCTGCATTATCTGGGTTTGGATCTGCACGTCCAAATAGACGTTTCTCTCAGAAGTTGATTTTGCTTTCATTTGTGCGGCTACTCCTTTACCGGTTGATCATTAAAACAATAATATCATAATTCTATCTTCAAAGGAAGGATTATTTATGGATAGTGTTCGGAATGGGATTTGGAATGTTATTATACGTTTTCTGCTTGCAGTGATCTCCACACTCGGGGTTTTTATCGTATTCGGTTTGATCCTTGATCAGCTGGAGATATTGATATACTCCAGAATGGCATCAAAAGTAGGACGTGATATCATCCTCGTTACAGGAGTTGTGGGGACACCGCTTCACGAAGCCTCTCACTGGCTCGGCTGTAAGATATTTGGCTTCAAAGTGCTGGAAGTCAGTCTGTTTCGTCCCCTTACCTACAAATTTGACGGAATACTGGGGTATGTACTATTCCTCTACTCAAATAAAGGATGGTGGAGCAAGCTGGGCTGTTTTGTAGTAGGCATGGCACCTATGATCTTCGGCTCACTCTTCATGATCCTTATAGTATGGCTTGTGGTCCCTGAAGTGTTTAAAACGACCAAGCATAGTATTGAAGCGTCTTCCAAGAGTAAAATACCGATCCTGCCTGTTTGGTGGGCTGCTTTTTCAGGGTTCTGGAAAGGTATGTTCAGTCTGAGAAAATGGGGAATTTTAAGAGGGATCATCACCTTATATCTTATTATTTCAATTGCAATGCACATGACCGTTTCAACACAGGATATCAAAGCTGCTACGCCCGGATTTGGCATTGTTGCGCTCATTTATCTGCTGTATTCACTTATTACAGCGATAATAGGAACGGAGTATAAACTGGCAGCCATGAAACGTGGAGCTTTTATAGCTTCTTTTCTCTCTATCGGCCTCCTTGCTGATGGCCTCCATCTCCTCATATCCCTCTTCTTTTGAATAACAATGTGGGTTCACTGCCGCTTTTCTCATGGCAAAAAATCGTTAAGAACAACCGCCATCACCGTAGTCTGCCGGTATCCGGCACACTCAGTGGTGGCGGTTGTTTTTTGTTTTTATCTTACCCTTCCCAGCTTGTCTTTACGTAGACTTCCACAGGATAAACCTCAGGGATGGGTTTTTTGGTTTCTGCAGCCCACTTGAGGCTCAGTCCCCTGGCAGTTTCACCTTCAAACTCCCTTGCGGCGGTAAACGCAACCACAGGAAGCCCTGTCTTTTCGCTAACTTCTGCGGCAAAACCCACAGAATCCAGGATCACCTCCGGCGTTGTCTCGTCCTTCAGGTGAGAGTTGTTGATGATCGCCGTGGCCTTAAGCCTTGACACGCCCTCGATCTCACGAAGGACCTCCACAGCGTCATCAGCGGTGGCAGTCAGGTTGCGGTATTTGTTGATCACATAGTACATCTCGTAGTCAAGCTCTGCAATGCGGCTTGTAAAACGGCCGAGCACCGTGGCGCCCACATCATCTCCGCCGATATCGAGTATCACGCAGGCATCCGTATCAAAAATGCCGTTGATATCAGCCGGGAGCGACGGGATGTCCACATTTGAGTGGGCGTAAACAGGCGCGATCACCTTGACATCATACTCTTTCAGCATTTCTGCGTAATCCGAGGAGCGAAAGTAAGGGTTGACCAGGTCCAGATCCACAAGGATGACCTTTTTCCCTTCCTTTGCCTTGTTTAAGGCCGCATTTACCGCAAGGTTTGTCTTGCCGCAGCCGTAGTGACCGCAGATCAGGTTAAAGTTTTTATCAAACATCTTTTTCTCCGTTACAAAAGCATCCGAATCACTGGAACTGCGACATGATGTTGCTCCATGAGTAATCTGTGCCCGTGCACTCATCCACCGGATAAGCTGGATAATAATCTTCAACGCGCCTCCTGGACGTATTGATGAAAGCCGTAGTCACGTTATAATAGGTGCGGCCGATGTATTCTGCGTTTCCTCCCACAGGGTCGTCCCAGGTAACATCCATCTCATACCATTTTGTCGGATCTATAGTATATTCAGAGCTGTAATCCACATTTTCACCGTAGTTGATGATATTCCAGGCGTGAGCCTCCTTATTGGTATAGCCGAAGATGATCTCGCACTGGACCCCAAGCCGGTTGCAGCACCACTTCATAGCGAGAGTATAGCTCATGCAGACAGGCGTGTACTCATCTGAAAGGGATCCGGCCATAGTCTGGGACATGGCGGAACTTGCGTATTCCTTCTTGAGAACAAGGTAATCGTGGATTTCCTTCACGATCTGAATCTTCGAAGCGTTTTCGATACTTCCGTACTTTTGATCGATGATCCCTTTTATCTCAGAGTAGGAATCTTCGCACTGCGCGTAAAGACGCTCACAACGCTCCTCGTTATATATATTGAGGATAAGACGGGTGCTGGTGTATCTCAGACCTGTCTTTGCCTGAATAAGCTGAGGGTTGTCCGCCCAAACAGAGCAGACGATCTTGCTGAGCTGATCCTTATCTATCTTCAGATCAGAATAGTCCACATTTGGCTCATAGGTCAGGAAACCAAGGTAGATCCTGCGGTAAAGCTCTGCATAATTGTCGCCGTTGTTGAGCTTTTTGTCAAGTTTTATATAATAATTATAGCCCCAGGCGTCCTTGTAGTCCGGAAGTTCCCCTTTGCCTACGTATCTGTATACGAAGGAAACCTCGTCACTCTTCTCCTTTGTGGAGTCATCCTCAAAGTAGGCCTTTATCGCGTAGATCTTTCCGGCTTCAGCCGTAAACGAAACCTTTCCCGTCTCGTTCTTTGCGTAAGGATCACTTTGAAGTGAGGTATAAAGCGTAAACCCTGCCTCTTCCGCAAAGGTGATGGTAACTTCTTTCGCAGCATCTATGGCATAAGTTCCGGGCCTGATATCGGGAGTGGGAGCAACGCCGCCAAAAGGCCTGATCACAGACGCCACCCTGAACTCGCGGGCCGCAGTCTTCGTGTCTTCTTTTACGGTCGCCTTCCTTGCAAGGATCAGGTAGCTGTCGAAATCCTTGTAATCCTTGTAGGATATCTTCACAGTTTTTCCGGCGCCGGCCTTTTTCCAGGCAACAGCACCGTCTGAGCCCTTCTTTGCGCTACCGTCAACCTTAAGGATAAGCTCCTTTATGCTCTTTGTACCCCAGGCGCCCTTTTCCACCACGGCCACCTGGTAATCCTCTTCGGCGTTGTTCGTTATGGAAAGACCGTTCTTGTCGTCAGTCCCCTTCGTAAAGCCCACGGTGATGCCTTCCGCGCCAAAAACCGGCTCCTCCACGGCATCAAGATAAACAAAGCCTGTCCTGGAGCAATGCGCCTTTTCCGTGGCTGCGACCCTGACCTCTACAACAGCGTCCTCAAAAGGAGTGTAGAGCCCGTCTCCCGAAAGGCCCACCAGCTCGCTTATCTTAAGTGACGTTGTCCCTGTGTCGGGCGTGATCCAGTAACCCTCGTAGTTGCTCGTAACTACGCGGTATTGCATGTTGCTCTTTATGGCGATGGTCTGCTTTGCGCCGTCAACTTTGATCTTAGGCGGGTTTCCGGGCTTTTTGATCTTTACCTTTACAGCCTTGCTGAGTGGCGTTTTGCCGTC
>JAGDCQ010000297.1 GCA_017958465.1 Lachnospiraceae bacterium | reverse complement strand
ACATAATCGAAGTCAAAGACCTCCACGTAGACATCCACATGATGGAAGGTTTGCTCACTCCCGTACGAGGCGTGAATTTTGAGATAAAGAAGGGCGAGACCCTTGGCCTTGTAGGTGAGTCAGGCTGCGGCAAGTCAATCACCTGTAAAGCGATACTCGGCATCAACGACAAGAAGTGTGTTCCGCACGGGCAGATAATGTTCGACTGCGAGGATACCGGCGAGACGGACCTTCTTTCCCTGGACCCTAAGGGAAAAGCTATAAGAAATGTCCGCGGCAAGCAGATATCAATGATATTCCAGGAGCCCATGGTAGCCTTTTCCCCTATGTACACTATAGGAAACCAGATAAACGAGGCAACCCTCCTTCACATCACAAAGGATAAGAAAAAGGCAAAAGAGATCACTTTAGACGTTATGCGCAAGGTCGGCATCGCAAATGTCGAGAAGCGCTATAAGCAGTATCCGCACGAGTTTTCCGGCGGTATGCTCCAGAGAGCGCTCATCGCGATGGCGCTTGTTTGCAATCCGAAGCTCCTTATAGCCGACGAGCCTACGACAGCGCTTGACGTTACTATCCAGGCCCAGATCCTTGAGCTTATGCAGGAACTCCAGAAGGGGTTCAACATGGCGATCCTGTTCATCACCCACGACCTTGGTGTCGTTGCAAGGATGTGCGACAGGGTGGCTGTCATGTACCTTGGAAGGATAGTCGAGTCCGGCCCTGCAGAGACGATCTACGCGGATCCCGAACACCCCTACACACGCGGTCTTATCGGCTCCGTGCATAAGATAGGCGGGAAGAAGGAAGACAGGCTTTTCTCCATTCCCGGTACCGTTCCGCTTGCCATGAACCTGCCGAAAGCCTGCGGTTTCTATGACAGGTGCGACGCAAGGACAGAAGGCCTTTGCGACAAGGCTGAGCCCGACCTCGTGGAGATCGCGCCCGGTCACTGCGTAGCCTGCTTCAACTGCCCTCACGAGGCATGCAAGAAGCAAAAAGAAGAGGCCATGGCAAAGATAAAGGCTGAGGAAGCAGCAGCCGCTGCGGCTCCCGCTCCCGAAGAAGGAGGTAAGAAACGTGGAAAAAGATAATATCCTTGAAGTAAGGCATATCCACAAACGTTTTACCTCTAAAGGTATCACCGTAAAAGCCGTTACCGATGTTTCCTTCAGCGTAAAAGAAGGTGAGACCATCGGTATCGTAGGTGAGTCGGGCTGCGGCAAGACAACGCTTGGGCGCTGTATCGTACGCGCTTACGACGCTTCCGAAGGCCAGGTCTTCTACAGGACAAACGACGGCGAAGAGGTGGATTTCCTTAAAGTCGACAGAAAACAGATGAAAAAACTCCGCAAAGAGATCCAGATGATCTTCCAGGATCCCTATTCATCCCTCGACCCGAGGATGACGGTGCTTGATATCATAAAAGAGCCCCTGAAGGCTAACTACCCCAAAATGCCAAAGAGCGAGATGGACGCTAAGGCTAAGGATATGGCTGAAAAAGTAGGCCTTAACCCTTCTTACCTTATGCGTTATCCTCACGCCTTTTCAGGCGGTCAGAGGCAGCGTATCGGCATCGCAAGGGCACTTGTGCTCAACCCTAAGATAATAGTCTGCGACGAGGCTGTTTCCGCCCTGGACGTTTCTATCCAGGCGCAGGTCATAAACCTTCTTCGTGACCTTCAGAAAGAAATGGGTCTTACCTACCTTTTCATTTCTCACGATCTTTCTGTCGTTGAGCATATTTCCGACAAAGTCGGCGTTATGTACTTAGGTAAGATGGTCGAATATGCTGAGACGGAGGAGCTTTTCGGGACACCCAGACACCCTTACACTGAGGCGCTCATGTCTGCGGTACCCATTGCCGATCCTACGATAAAGACCGAGCGTATCCCGCTTCGCGGCGAGATACCAAACCCTGCTAACCCGCCTTCCGGGTGTTTCTTCCACACTAGATGCGGCTATTGCACGGAAAAGTGCATGAAAGAGACTCCGGAATACAAGGAGATAACTCCCGGACACTTTGTGGCCTGCCACAGGGCAGAGGAGCTTACCCTGAAGGGTATAGCCATCGAAGGCAAAACTGTAAAGCTTGCTAAAAACGAGATCCCGGAGGCTTGAGCCTAAAGGGATTACTAACTGGAAGTGGAGAGTATGATGCAGCCGGTAAAACCGAAAAAACTTATTATTTTTACGGACAGCGGCGATACCATAATCGATGAGGCTACTCAGGTTTTTGATGAGAAAGGTATCGTTACCCGCGCGGATTTTATCCCCGGTGCGGATGCTGTTTTGAAAGAGCTGCACGACGAAGGCTACAGGATAGCGCTTGTGGCCGACGGGGAGTGGGATTCTTTTCAAAATGTCTACCGTGAGAACGGCCTCGGGTACTGTTTTGAGACCTGGACCGTTTCTGAAAGGGTAGGGGAGCAAAAGCCTTCATTCCTGATGTTTGATGATGCCATGGAAAAGATGGGTCTTAAGGAAGAAGATAAGCCCTTTATCGTGATGATAGGCAACAACATCAAAAAGGATGTGGCAGGGGCAAACCGCTACGGGCTTCGCTCCGTCTGGCTCGATTGGTCGCCGAGGTACTTCCATGAGTACGAGGAGGCAGCCTGGAAGCCGGATCACGTAGTAAAAACGCCAAGGGAGCTTAAAGCCCTTATCGACAGGCTTGAAGCAGAGGCGGAAAACGCAGAAAAAATAAGGCAGGAGTTAAAGGAACGCTGCAAGGACAGGCTTTCCCGGATAGTAGGGTCTTTCAAAAAGATCCTCTACGAAGAGGATGAGACCTTCATCAAAAACATGAAGGATCACAACCTCGCGGGTGACGACATCCGCAAATACCGGTTCTGGGAATGGACCCAGGGTGTCGGGCTCTTTGGTATCTGGAAGCTTTATAAGCAGGAAAAGAAAGAGGAATACCTCGATATCCTTAAAGCCTACTACGACCAGCAGCTTGAGACCGGGTTCCCGGCCCTTAACGTAAACACTGTCACGCCTTATCTTGCCATGTCTTTTGTGGCCGAAGAGACCGGCGAAGAAAAGTATATGCAACCGTGCCTGAATGCGGTAAAATGGATAATGGAGAGTTTCCCGAGGACAAAGGAGGGCGGTTTCCAGCACATGACGTCGGATTCCGTAAACGACCAGGAGCTTTGGGACGACACTCTGTATATGACAGTCCTGTTCCTTGCCAACATGTGCAGGATCACAGGAGACAAAGCCATGAAGGAAGAGGTTGAGAAGCAGTTCCTCATCCACGAAAAATACCTTTGCGACGAAAAGACCGGGCTTTGGTATCATGGCTGGACTTTCAACGGAAACCACAATTTTGCCGGCGCTTTCTGGGGCAGGGGCAACAGCTGGGTAACAATGTTCATTCCGGAGCTCTTGGAGATCCTGGATTTTGACAGCGTTTTTAAGGACAAGCTCCTTAGGGCCTTCAGAAAACAGGCCGATACTCTTGCAATACTGCAGGAGAGCGACGGGATGTGGCATACGCTCATCGACGATCCTTCGTCCTACACCGAGGCCAGCGCCACCAGCGGCTTTGCTTACGGCCTTCTTAAGGGCGTTGAGAAGGGCTTCCTTGAAGGGTTTTATGAAAAGACAGCCGGGAAAGCCGTAAAGGCCATCCTCGACCGTGTAACCGATGAGGGGATAGTCGAGCAGGTTTCCTATGGAACGCCTATGGGCAGGGAAACAAAAGAGTTCTACAAACAGATCGAGATAAAGCCTATGCCTTACGGACAGGCTATGGCAATCCTGCTCCTTATGGAGTATCTGCGGTTCTGTTAACACGTCCGGGGCCTAAAAAGGGCATTTCCGGAGGATTCGGAGACACTTATGAATATCGGACGTCAATGGGATGAAAGATTAAAAATATGGGACGAAGAGCTTGCAAGGGACTTGTTCCCTTGTATTGCTCCTTATGAATCGGAGGGCTTTACTACTATGGAAAAGCTCTCTTTTTCACAGGCAAAGACTAAGCAGTTCAAAAAGGTCCCGGAGGGCACAAAGTGGGGCAAAAAGTGGGAATACGGCTGGCAGCACGCCGTTATCACGGTGCCAAAGGAATACAGGGGTAAGACCATCTGGGTAGGCTCGGGGCTTGGTCCCGAGATGCTTGTGTTTGTTAACGGAGAGGAAGCAGGCTCCATAGACAAGCAGCACAGCTTTGTCCTTGTAAAAAAAGTGCCTAAGAACGGCGTCCTTGATTTTTCTGCGGAAATATACGCCGGACACGGTCAGAGAGTGGAGGGCGCAGGCTTTGTAAGGCGCGGGGACGCTCCGCTTCCGCCTACACCCTCAAAGCAGGTAAAGACTAAGCCAAGCTACTTTGGCTATATAGACGAGGAGCGGCTTTCTGTTTATTACGATTT
>JAGDCQ010000035.1 GCA_017958465.1 Lachnospiraceae bacterium | reverse complement strand
GGTGTCGCGTTTGTTCGGGGTAAGCGCGTTGATCGGCTCATTCCCGAGATAGATCTCGCCATCGTCAGGGCTCTCAAAACCTGCGATCATACGGAGCGTCGTTGTCTTTCCGCATCCGGAAGGACCAAGCAGCGTTACAAAGCTGCCGGGTTCGATCACAATGTTCGCATCCTTTACGGCGTAGAATTCCTTGCCGGTCTTAGGATCGTTATATATTTTCGATATGTGTTCAAGGCGTACGCCTTTTTTCTCTTTTGCCATGATGTCCTCCATTATTCACCGGTCTTAACCTTGCGGCTGGTTCCGAAGTGTTTGATAACAAAGTTCATAAGAAGCACGGAACCGTAGGTAATCGCTATCAGTATCGTAGCAAATGCGCATGCAATACCGTAGGATCCCTTCTCCGCAAACTCGTTGATCTGCACCGTGATGAGCAGATACGAAGGCGTAACCAGCAGGATGATGGCACTGATAGCGGTTATGCTTCGAACGAAGGCAGTAACAAAGCCGCTTAAGAAACTGTCCTTTATCAGCGGCAGCGTGACCGTCATAAACACCCTGAAGCTGTCCGCACCCATATCGTAGGCCGATTCCTCAATGCTCTTGTCGATCTGTCTCAACGCGGAAATACCGCTTCTTGTACCTGTCGGAAGGCTTCGTACAACGAATACGATAACAAGTATCACGCCCGTTCCGTATAAGCACTTAAGGATTTCAGTTCCAAAGATACCGCCCGAGAAACCGCGGATATATCCGATACCGAGAACGGTTCCGGGAACTGCCATCGCAAGCATCGAAACCGCTTCGATAAATCCTTTGCCCACAAATTTTCTCTTAACGACAAGGTATGAAATGATCATGGACAGCAAAGCCGTGATAGGCGCCGCTATAAGCGAAAGAACAAAGCTGTCCTTGAAGGCCTTGAAGCCTTTATATTTGCTGAATACAAGGCCGAACCACTTGAAGGTCAGGTGGAAATCGTAACCCCATGTCTTAAACAATGCTCCGAACGGAACACATATGTACATGAGGATAACAAACAGCGCAAGCGCCGAGCACATGATCGAAAGCGGGATCGTAACGCTCTTGTCCGTGATGAGCATCCTCTCGCGAGATGCCTTTCCGGAAAGCGTCGCCGTACTCTTTCTTTCAAGGTAATACTTCTGTACCACGAACATAAAGAGCGTGATGGTAAGAAGAACGACTGCCATTGCGGCTGCGCCCTGTTTATCATAAGCGCCCGTTATCTGCAGGTAGATCGTGGTTGCAAGTGTATCATAGGAACCGCCGATGATCATGGGGTTCGCAAAATCCGCTATTGATTCGATAAATGTTACAAGGAACGCGTTTCCAAGACCGGGAAGTATCAGAGGCAGGGTAACTGTCATGAATACCTTGAATCTTGATGCGCCCATGTCCCTTGCCGCTTCTTCGAGCGAAGGGTCAATGTTTTTCAAAAGGCCTTTCAGCATCATGTAGCAGACAGGGAAGAAAGTGAGTGTCTGAACCACTACGATGCCCCAGAAGCCGTATACGCTGTTATCATATATTTTGAACAGATATCTTGTGATAATGCCTGCTTTACCGAAAAGCATTATCATCGAAAGCGAAAGAACGAAAGGCGGGGAAACAACGGGCAGCATGGAAACCACCTTGAAAAGTCCGCCCATAAACTTCGTCTTGAGCTTTACATATTCCTCAACATAAGCAAACAGAAGGCCTATGAGAGCAGATGCTATACCTACCACAAAACCCACTTTAAGAGTATTTGTGATAGCTTTTCTGAAGTTCGATAATCCCATTATCCTCTTGAAAATATCGAGCGTAAGCCCTTTATCACTGATAAAGCTGTCAACAAGCAGTATTGCAAGAGGATAGAGAATAAATAAAGTCAAAAAGGCGATCAAAAGCACTATGGTCGTGACCAGGATAGGGTCACCCAGGAGCTTTTTCCTGTCCAGTCTGGCACTTTGACTCTTTGCCATTTTTCATGTCCTCCTTTTAGGATGCAGGGAGTTGAAAAAACGGAGCGGATGCGGTCAGCATCCGCCCCGAAAGTCGATCATCACTTTGTCTGGAAACGATCGTCCGCTTTGTCACCAAGAGCCTTCATAACTTCTTCAACATATTTTGTTGTGTTGGCCTTAGCGTCGTCGAAGTCATACTTCATAACGTTGTTGGGATCAAGACCGAAATCTGCAGCTTCCTGAGGCTGTTTTGCGTTCTTGAGAACAAGGAACTGATACGAACCGTTCTTTGCGCCGAGTTCAACGCATGCAGGGCTTAATGCATATTCGATCCAGAGCTTTGCTGCATTCGGGTGCTTAGCGCCCTTGAAGATAGCGGTTGCGCCTACTTCGAAGGAAGTGCCCGATGAAGGGATAACAAGCTGGATGTTTGCATAACCGTTGTCCTTGATCTGGGTGATACCGTCATGAAGGAAACCGATACCGATAACGCACTCGCCTGTTCCTACGTTCTTGGAAGGGCCCGAACCGGACTTGGTGTAAACTTCGATGTTGTTGTCAAGATCAACAAGATACTTGATACCTGCGTCATGGCCGTACTTCTGGATCATTGTGTTAACAACGAGCTTTGCGGTGCCGGCTGTGTTGTAGTTTGAAAGCCAGATGAGACCCTTGTACTTGGCATCAAGAAGATCCTGCCAGTCCTTGGGAGTTTCAAGACCCTTGCGGGCAAGCTCATCCTTGTTTACCATGAAACCGAGGATACCCTTGTAGATACCATACCAGCAGCCGTCCTTATCGCGGTACATGCTGTCCGAAAGGTTAACTGCGTTCATTGCTTCGTACTTCTCAAGAAGGCCTTCGCTTGCTGCTACGTTGTAGGGATCGGTTGTGCCGCCGAACCAAACGTCGGCTGAAGGATTACCCTTCTCTTCTTCGATCTTGCTCTGTACCTCGCCTGTTGAAAGACGCTGATACTTTACGTTGATGCCGTAGAGCTTTTTGAAGTTGTCGCATGCTGCTGCAAGATACTCTTCTTCGCAGGAGCCGTAAACGATGAGCTCGCCCTCAGCCTTTGCTGCTTCGATGAGCTTTGCCATCTCGCCTGTTGCTTTTGAGGGATCCGATGTGGGTGTGTTTTCCTTCTTACCGCAGGCAACAGCGCCGACAAGCATGAGCCCTACCAAAACGATAGCCAATAGTTTTTTCATAAATTC
>JAGDCQ010000296.1 GCA_017958465.1 Lachnospiraceae bacterium | reverse complement strand
GTTTCCGAAAACGAAGAATTAAAGACAAAGATCGAGCAGCTTACTGCCGAAAAAACTGCTCTCACATCAGAGAAAGATCAGCTTGCCGCAGAAAAGGCCGGTCTTGCAGCTGAAAAAGACAGTCTCACAGCCGAAAAGACCACCCTTACTGCCGAGAAAGACGCGCTGAACACAGAAAAAGAAACCCTCTCTGCTAAGGTTGCAGAGCTTGATGACACCATCAAATCTTTCGAAAACCCGTCACTCGACAAAGCTGCTGCCGCCATGGGCGAAAACTATAGGGTAACAGACATCACCGACGGTGACAGCAAGACCCTGATCATCTGGTGCAGTATAACGATTGCGGAAGCCGACAATTCGTACAGCATCGGTGAGGATCTCGGCAAGAAGGTAGCGCTCATGATGCAACAGCGCTGGTTCGATTACGACCACACATTTGTAAACTTTGAGCTTGAACAATACGGCACCGTATCCTCTATGGAGTTCTTCGGTACAGATCCCACAAACAACAGATCCGTAGTCTGGGAAGACGAATAAAAACCCGGACCTTGGGGCTCAGGCCCGTCCGGACAGCAAAAAACCCGGACCTAGGGGCTCCGGCCCTTCCGGACAGCAAAAAGCCCGGACCTTGCGGATCCGGGCTCAGCCTGCCTAAAAAGGCTGCACAGTTTTTAAATCATATGATCTCTACGATCTCGCCGATATACATATCGTGCGGAGCCTGCCCGTCGTACATGGCCTTTGCCACTTCGGCGGGCATATTTTCTACCTTAAGTTCCTGACGGAACAGCTTTTTGCAAACCAGCGTGACCTCCGCCTCCGAAAACGAAACAGAATCTCCCGCTGCCACGGGCGTAAGGCCCGATCCATTCATCTTGTCCATATCCCTGCCGGACTTTGAACCCAGCACTCCAAGCTGCTTTTTGAACTCTTCAGGATAAAAGCTGACGGTGAAATAGTCGTTTGAATCCATAAAATCGTGGGTGTAGCGCGACGTACGAACGTATACTGTGGCTACAGGCTTGTTCCAGAGCGTTCCAAGGCCTCCCCAGCTTATGGTCATCGTGTTGAAGCTGTCCTGTTTGCCTGCAGTAAGAAGCGCCCACTGCTTGTCAAAAACCTTTAAGATGTCTGTTTTGAACTCCATATGTCTCCTTTCTTGATCTGTCTTCTTGTTCCGCTATTCCCAAATAACGCTGCGAATTGGCTGTTTCAGGTTGCTTTGGCACACTCACATCCGGAAATAATTCCTGTAAACAACGGTCTCAACCTCTATCTCATACCCCGGAACATATTCTCCGAACGGCGTTTGTATAACCGTATTATAGAAATTCTTGTCCACATTGGTGTCCCATTTGAACCAGACCATCACATTGTAATCGATCAGGCTCATGGACAGCTTCCCGGACTCATCCCACTTGTCTGCAACCTCGTCCATACCGTATTTACGCGCAAATCTGATGAAGGCGTCAAGGTCCTCGCGGTTGATGTCGTTGATGTCACTGACACTGTGAATGCCGTCAAGCCACTGCCACTTGCCGTCCCTGAAGCTGTACAGGAGCAGCGTGTAGTCTATGCAATCCTTCCCAAAGGACTTGAAAGTCCTTGAATAGAAGCCAAAATATGTGGTATCGCCCGCACGGTACGAAAAAACCTGCGTGTATCCGGCATCCGCGGCCGGAACAAAGGGCGCAGGTGTAACCTCGCCTGTAAGCTCCACGCCGTCCTTGTCCACCTTATACCAGCGGAAAGTCAAGCCACTTGCGTACGGGACATTATAAGGATCTTTCATAATGTTACCGTGCTCAGCGTTTTCCTGACCGGGCTCAGCGCTCTCCTGACCGTTCTCGGCTTTTTTCTGCACTTCCTCCGGATCCGGGTCTATAAACACGGTAAATGCTTCCATTCCGGGGTTTACACCTGAATCGTCGCCGTCAGAGGTGCTCCCCGCCTTTTTTACGATCCGGTCGCAGAAATTATCGATAGTCGCGTACAGGCACCCCACGGGCGCAGTCCAGCCATGCCTTTCATAGTAGTTTTCGTCCTTGTTTCTGTAGAATGCCTTCGAGTAACCCTGACGGGAAAGACCGTATTTCTGCTTCACCACGTCATCAAGATACTTCGCCATCCTCTTGTAGTAATTCGGATAGCGCTCGTCGTAGATCTCGTCAAACATAGCCTTAAGAACCCCGCCGGCAGCACCGAACCCATCCGGACGCGCCATATAGCCGCCCCACGAAACGTGCTTTCCTTCACCGTCCGAGTACGAAAAGCTGTAGCTTGTCCCGTCCATCACGCCCTGCATGCACCCGCTAAAACCGTTCCAACTTTCGCAGTTGCTTACGTTCATGAGGATCTTTATCTGCTCTATAAAACTATTGTCAACATCGAATACGGGCGCATTCCTTATGTCCACGCCGGGCGTCCTGTAAAGCGCCTTGTACTTTCCGTCCTCTTCCCAGGCTTTAAGCGTAAAGCCGCCGTTAAACATCATCTCCGAAGTGGAATACTCGATCCGGAAGCCCTCCGGCTGCGGTATAGTCCCATTGATCGCATTGGGACCGGACCACACCTTGCTCAGGTTGATCGCATCGGGATTGATCTGCTCCATAGGCATAAAGGCCCAGCTTGGGATCGTATTTGACAAAAATGGCGGCATTCCGCCGTTTTCAAGGGATCCTGCGGTCCGCACGCCGTCCGGGACCGGAGCATTGCCATTCTCCGGTCCTTCGCCAGGGTCAGGTCCCCCTTCGGCCATCCTTGATCCGCAGTTCGCGCAGAATTTCCCTTCCCCGTATATCTTACAAATGCTGCAATACATCATCTTTTCTCCTTAAAAAACTGCCCTCACGGGGTCAGTATCTGCGTTGTAAAACCCTAAGAATACACCCGGGGTATCAATACTCTATGGTTATCCGTTTTGCTCTGAGAACGGTATCTTTATTCTTCCACTTTCCCCTGTTATTCAGGTTTATAGTCTTTCCAACCTGTATTTTTTCATAATGAAGCCCTCCAACATCTCGATTTTAACAGAACAGGCGCTATTATTCAAGACGAACTCTATCCCGGGGCATCATCCTGAGTTTTCATCCGGAGCGGCATCTTGCTTCAATGAAGGATTTATTCATAAAATAAGTGTCGCAGTTTTTTCCATGTTTTCGGAGAAAGCAGTGCCCTTTCCCGGTTAGGATCAGAGGGCCCACAATAGCGTTCAGTCAAATT
>JAGDCQ010000295.1 GCA_017958465.1 Lachnospiraceae bacterium | reverse complement strand
GTAGACCCAGTTCAGCAAAAAAGCGCCAGTGACGCGTTTTTGCTGAACTTTGTAAGGCGCGAGCCGGCCCCGTGAAGTACCTTGCGGGATTGCCCGACCGTAGAAGACAACATAATACACTTGACCCAGAGAACCGTCCCCTGGGTCGGGTTATGAAATTGCTGCTTTCATGGATTTTACGAACTCGCCGACGTGCTCCGGGGCGGATCTGCCGTATTTTTCAAAGAGTTTTACAATGGCTGATCCCACTATGGCGCCATCCGAGAGGTTTGCCATCTTCGCGGCCTGCTCAGGCGTCGAGATGCCAAAGCCTATGGCGCAGGGAACACCGGTGTTTTCACGGATAACGCTCACGATGGACGCAAGGTCGGTTGTGATCTCGGACCTGGTGCCGGTGACACCGAGGCTCGAAACCAGATAAATAAACCCTTCAGCCTCTTTTGCTATCATAGCGATGCGGTTTGCGGAAGTGGGCGCGATGAGTGAGATCAGATCCACGCCATACTTGCGGCAGAGCGGCAGGAACTCTTCCTTCTCCTCAAAAGGCAGGTCCGGAAGGATAAGCCCGTCGATGCCGATCTCGCTGCAGGTTGAGATAAACCGCTCCGCGCCGTAAGAAAACACAACATTTGCGTAGGTCATGAAAACAAGCGGAACGGACACATCGGTCCTAAGGTCCCGCACAAGTCCGAAGATCTTGTCGGTGGTGACACCGCCTGTGAGCGCGCGAAGGTTTGCCCCCTGGATCGTAGGCCCCTCTGCCGTCGGGTCGGAAAACGGGATCCCAAGCTCCACAAGGTCGGCCCCCGCCGCCACAGCCGCTCTTACAGCAGCCGCCGTAGTTTCAAGGTCGGGGTCCCCGCAAGTGAAAAAGGGGATGAACGCCTTGCCGTTCTCAAATGCACTTTTTATCTTACTCATGGATGTCCTCCCCTCTGTACCGCGCGATGGCTGCGCAGTCCTTGTCGCCGCGGCCCGAAACAGTGATAACGATGATACTGTCCTTTGGCATCCCGGGCGCGATCTTCCTTGCATAAGCCACCGCATGCGCGGACTCGATAGCAGGGATGATGCCCTCTGTACGGGCAAGATACTCGAAGGCCTCAACCGCCTCGTCGTCGGTAACAGGCACATACTCTGCGCGGCCGATGTCGTGCAGATAAGCGTGCTCAGGCCCTATCCCCGGGTAATCAAGCCCCGCAGAGATCGAGTAAACAGGCGCGATCTGACCATATTCGTCCTGGCAGAAATAAGACTTCATGCCGTGGAAGATCCCAAGGCGCCCTGTGTTTACCGTCGCAGCCGTCTCAAAGGTGTCGATCCCGCGGCCCGCAGCCTCGCAGCCTATCAGCCGCACGGACTTATCCTCGATAAAGTGATAAAAGCTGCCGATGGCGTTGGAACCGCCGCCGACGCAGGCAATGACCGCATCCGGAAGCCTCCCCTCCTTTTCAAGGATCTGAGCCTTGATCTCCTTCGAGATCACCGCCTGAAAATCCCGGACAATTGTAGGGAAAGGGTGAGGTCCCATAACAGAACCAAGGCAATAATGCGTGTCCTCGATGCGTGACGTCCACTCGCGCATAGCCTCGGAAACAGCGTCTTTAAGGGTCGCAGTGCCTGTCTTTACGGGGATGACCTCTGCCCCGAGAAGCCGCATCCTGTATACGTTGAGCGCCTGGCGCTTTGTATCCTCCTCGCCCATAAAAACAACGCACTCAAGCCCCATAAGCGCAGCCGCAGTTGCAGTCGCAACGCCGTGCTGGCCTGCACCTGTCTCCGCTATCAGGCGGGTTTTGCCCATTTTCTTGGCGAGAAGCGCCTGTCCAAGCACATTGTTGATCTTGTGGGCGCCGGTGTGGTTCAAGTCCTCGCGCTTAAGGTAAACCTTTGCGCCGCCAAGGTCCGCCGTCATCTTCTCCGCAAAATACAGGCGTGACGGCCTTCCGGCGTAGTCGTTGAAAAGCTCCTCCAGCTCGCGGTTGAAGTCGGGGTCATTTTTATAATGATCGTAGGCCTTTTCAAGCTCGATCACAGCATTCATCAGTGTTTCCGGGATATACTGCCCGCCGTGGATGCCAAATCTTCCGTTTGGGTTTGTCATGTCATTCTCCTAAAAGTTTTATGATCTGCGGGCCGCAGCCATAAAAGCCTGCATCTTGGCCCTGTCCTTTATTCCTTCTGTTTCTATGCCCGAGCTGACGTCCAGAGCGTAGGGTGAAAGCTGCTCCAAAGCGGTAGCAACGTTTTCCGGTGTTAAGCCTCCCGCCAGGAAAAACGGGCGGTCCACCCCTTTTATAAGCTCCCAGTCGAAGGCCTTTCCGGCCCCAAGCCCGCCGTCCAGCAGGATGTAGTCTGCCGGGGACTTGATCGCTTCTTCAAGCGCAGCAAACCCGTCTTCTCTCTTTATAACAAAAGCCTTGATCACCGGCTTTCCCGTGAGCTTTTGCAAAAACCTTATGTAGTCCTCATCCTCGCTGCCGTGAAGCTGGGCAATATCTATAACGCCGCTGTTCAAAAGGGACGCGACGTTTTCCAGGGGCTCGTCCACAAAGACACCAACAGTCTCGATGCCGCGGTTAAGCATCCCTTTCAGAAGCTCCGCCAGCTCCGGCGTAACACTGCGCCTGCTGCGTTTTGCGAAAACAAAGCCAACATAATCCGGCTTCAGCTCGTTAGCGTATTCAATGTCGTCCGGCCGAAAAAGCCCGCAAAACTTGATCTTTGTCATAAACTCCTCCTGACCTGCCGTCTAACCCCTTAGTTCCGCAAGTTTAGCCTTTTTGTCTGCCGCCCGCATGAGGGTCTCCCCCACAAGGACAGCGTCCGCGCCGATATCGCGGAGCGCCCTAACATCATCACAGGTCTTTACGCCGCTTTCCGCAACAAACAGCACGTCCTGCGGGATGAGCGTGCGCAGCCTCCTGCTGTTCCCGGTATCCACGCTGAAATCCTTGAGATTTCTGTTGTTCACGCCGATGATGCGCGCCCCGGCACCAAGCGCCGCCTCCACCTCATTTTCATCATGCGCCTCCACAAGGGCGGAAAGCCCGAGGGAATCGCAGATCCCGATATATTCCCGGATTTTTGCTCCGTCAAGGATCGAGCAGATGAGAAGCACCGCAGAAGCCCCAAGGACCTTTGCTTCGTAGATCATATACTCATCCACCGTGAAATCCTTTCGAAGGCAGGGGATACTCACTGTTTTCGCGATCTCCTCAAGGTAACGGTCGCTCCCGAGAAACCACTTTGGCTCCGTGAGGACCGAGATGCAGTCCGCGCCCGCAGCCTCGTACTCTTTAGCTATGTCAAGGTACGGGAAGACCGGCGCTATAAGCCCTTTTGAGGGCGATGCCTTCTTGCATTCGCAGATGAAAGAAACATAAGGCTTACGCAAAGCCTGTTCAAAAGGGAACTTAAAGCTGTTAAGTGTGCCTGCAGGCTCTGTTTCAAGCCTGTGCAGTGCGTCTTTAGAGCCTGCTTCAAGCCCTGCGGCCTCTTCTGCTCTTTTTCTCATTTCACCCGGGCCGCAAACCCTCTTTGCCGCTGCAACACGCTCCCTTGCGTGGTTTGCAAGTTCATCAAGTATCGTCATATGTATCTCCGATTATCAAACCGCAGGGCCCTGCCGGTGCTTCGGGCCCAAGCGTTATTCTCATTCATTACTCCGGGCGGTTGCTCACTTCAATAAGTTTCTTCAGTGTTTCTGCGGCTTTTCCGGAATCAATAAGCTCTGCTGCAAGCTTTACGCCATCGGCCATAGTTGCAGCCTTCCCGCCGATATAAAGGGATGCGCCTGCATTAAGCAGCACTGCGTCGCGCTTCGGTCCCTTGTCTCCGTTCAGGATCCCAAGAGTGATCTTTGCGTTTTCTTCCGGAGTCCCGCCTAGGAGCTCCTCCTTCTTGCAGGTTGTAAAGCCAAAATCCTCGGGCTTTATCACGTAAGGCTTCACCCAGCCGTCCCTGATCTCGCAGACCGTTGTGGGTGAACTCATGGAGATCTCGTCAAGCTTGTCCTGTCCGTAAACAACCATGCCGCGCTTGATCCCGAGGCTAATGAGTACCTGCGCGAGCGGCTCCACAAGATAATCGTCGTAAACGCCAAGGAGCTGCATGGAAGGCGAACCCGGGTTTGTAAGAGGCCCAAGGATGTTGAATACCGTGCGGAAGCCAAGCTCCTTGCGGATCGGCCCTACGTACTTCATAGAGGAGTGGTATTGCTGAGCAAAGAAGAAGCACATCCCCACTTCATCAAGAAGCTCTACACAGCGCTGCGGGCTCTGGCGGATGTTTACTCCGAGCGCCTCAAGGCAATCCGCCGTTCCGCACTTTGAAGAAGCCGCGCGGTTGCCGTGTTTTGCGACCCTCATGCCGCCTGCTGCCGCAACAATTGCGGAGGTGGTTGAAATGTTGAAGCTGTGGGCATTGTCGCCGCCGGTGCCAACGATCTCAAAAAGGTCGGGGCCTGCATCCACGCGGGTTGCGTGGTCACGCATAGCGGCAGCGCAGCCTGCTATCTCCTCTGTTGTCTCCGCACGTGTGCTCTTTGTGGAAAGCGCCGCAAGAAACGCCGCATTCTGCGTGGCCGAAGTCTCGCCGTTCATTATCTCGTTCATTACTGTGTAGGCCTCGTCGTAGCTGAGGTCCCCTTTATTAACTATCTTAACAATCGCTTCTTTGATCATTTTATCCTCCTTTTGAGCCGCAAAGCCGCGGTCTCACGCTTTTTTTATCTTCAGAAAGTTTTTAAGCATCGTTCTGCCGTCGGGCGTAAGTATGGATTCCGGGTGGAACTGCACGCCAAAGATCGGGTAATCCCTGTGTTTTACGGCCATAACCTCGCCGTCTGCGGTCTTTGCCGTAACCTCAAGCTCTGTGGGGAGCGTTGCGATGTCTGCGGCAAGCGAGTGGTAACGTCCCACCTTCGCAACCGCAGGGACTCCGTCAAACAGGCTGCAATCCGCAGAAAACGTAACGTCCGACTGCTTGCCGTGCATAAGCTGCTTTGCATAGGTGATGGTGGCTCCGAAAGCCTGGCAGATGGCCTGGTGCCCGAGGCACACGCCAAGGAGCGGGATCTCCTTCCCAAGCGTCCTTGCGGCCTCCACTGTAACGCCGGCGTTTTCCGGGCGTCCCGGCCCCGGAGACAGGATAATGTGTGACGGTGCAAGCGCCCGTATCTCGTCTATGGTCATCTCGTCGTTCCTTATGACCTTGATATCCGGGGAAAGCTCGCCCACCAGCTGAAAAAGGTTATAAGAAAAGCTGTCATAATTGTCTATAAGCAGTATCATATCGTCCGCCTTTCTCAGATCTCGCCCTGGGAGGCTTCAAGCGCCTTAAGCGCAGCCTTTGCCTTGTTCAGGCACTCTTCGTACTCTTTCTCCGGAACGGAATCCGCAACGATCCCTGCGCCGCTCCTCACAAAAACCTTGCCGTTCTTCTTGTAGACGATGCGGATAGCGATGCAGGTGTCCATGTTGCCGGCAAAGTCTATATAGCCGATGGCGCCGCCGTAGATCCCGCGCTTGTTGTCCTCAAGCTCGCCGATAAGCTGGCAGGCCCGGATCTTCGGGGCTCCGGACAGCGTCCCCGCAGGAAGGACAGCCTCTATGGCACTTAAAGCGTCCTTGCCCTCTGCGATCTCCCCACGTACTGTGGAGCCGATGTGCATCACATGGGAAAACCGCTCGATGGAATGGAGCTTTTCCACTGAAACAGAGCCAAACCTGCAGATCTTTCCAAGGTCGTTGCGGCCAAGATCCACAAGCATATTGTGCTCCGCAAGCTCCTTTTCGTCCGCAAGGAGCTCGGCTTCAAGGGCATCATCCTCTTCCTTTGTCTTGCCGCGCGGCCTTGTCCCCGCAAGAGGGAAGGTGTGGACCACGCCGTCCTCGAGCTTTACAAGGGTTTCCGGGGAAGCCCCCGCCACCTCGAGGTCCGTGCCCGAGAAGTAGAACATATAAGGGGACGGGTTGATGGTGCGGAGCACCCTGTAGGTGTTTAGCAGGCTTCCCTCAAACGGCGCGCTCAGGCGGTTTGAGAGCACTATCTGGAAAATGTCGCCCTCGCGGATGTAGCCCTTCGCCTTCTCAACCATGGCGCAGAACTCTTCCTTCCCAAACAGCGGCGTAACGCTGCCCAGGAGCTGGCCCGAAGGCTCCCTGCTCTTCTCACCGTTCTTCAGGAGGTCTATAAGCTGCTTTAGCTCCCACACTGCCTTGTTGTAGTTGGTGGTGGGCTCGTCAAGGTGCATATTTGCGATAAGGACCAGCTTCTGGCGGATGTTGTCGAAGGCGATGACCTTCTCAAACAGCATCAGGTCCACGTCTTTGAAGTTTTCTGTGTCTTTTGCGCCGGTTTTTACGCTCGGCTCGCTGTACTGCAGGTAATCGAAAGCGAAGTACCCCACAAGGCCGCCGGTGAAAGTCGGAAGATAATCGAAACGCGGACTCCTGTAGCCGGCAAGGACTTTTCGCAGGTATTCCGCGGGGTTTCCGGTAACGTACTTGATCTTCCCCGCTTCAAGGACTCCGTTCACGGTCCCGCCGATGCAGGTGATAGCCATGATGGGGTCGAAGCCCAGGAACGTGTAGCGGCCCCAGGTCTCGTCCGCTTGAGCGGACTCCAGCATATAGCAGTGTTTCGAGACGTTTTTGAGGATCCGCATAGTCTCGATGGGGGTCGTGAAGTCCGAAAGGATCTCGCAGCTTACCGGAACAACGTCGTAACAGCCTGTGGCCGCAAGCCTTTCAACTTCTTCAAGAGATGGTTGAAAATTCATTTTTACCTCCGTTTCCGCAGGGATTCAAAGGTATAAAAAAAATCCCTGACAGAGTTATTTTCTGTCAAGGACGAATAGTTTTATCCGCGGTACCACCTTGATTCACGGGAACCCGTGCGCTTAGCGGGATACAAAAATACCCCCGGCATGTGACGTTGCCTAAACGTCGCAGAATACTGGGCTTTTGCTCTCCCGCCCTTTGCCTTTAGAAGCCGGCAGGCCGGGAAATGCTTTTGCTTTTGACTGCGCCCTCAGCGGTCCATTTGACAAATTGTTTCACGCCCGGTTCTCAGCACTCCGGACTCTCTGTAGTGGCATCAATGCCGTTATCTCCGCTTCAACGGTTTAGCGTATTGAATTTTTATTTATAATAACAGTCCTTAAAGGACTTGTCAACATAAATTTTACTTTTCAATCAGTTTTCAATCAGCGAACGGAAGCAAGCGCTTCCGCGTAGCCTATCAGACGCGCGCGGGTGCCTGCGGGGATCGAGTTATCATGGATACTAAAAAAAATACATCCTAACTTTCCGGGCTGATCATGTAAGCCCAACGCTCTCCAGCAGATCCCCGGGGCTAAGAACCGGTACTTCACTTTTAACAAAATCCCTGATATTCCTGCTGATTATATAATCAGCATGTATACGTTTAGCTGTAACCGATTGAATGGCGTCTTCAAAATCTTCCCACTGCAGTCCGGCAGCACAAAAAAGATCGTCTGTATCAAGGCTTTCAAAAGTCAATATCAGCGAAAGTTGCTTAAGAACTGTGTTTATCGACACCGGTGATAATTCCTTACGCATCACATAAACAAGGTTTGCAAAGGTCAAAGAAGAAACATAGCCACGGAGTTTTCCCGTTTCACAAAGTTTCCAGACAAGCGCAGACTCATCATAGTGGGGGATCCTCTTTTGCAGGACATCAAGGATCACATTGCCATCAACCAAGATTTTCATACTTTTTCCTCAGGCTTTCTTCCTTTGCCCGGTCTTCATCCGAACGGTTTTTCAGAATCCCCGTGAGAGAATCCGTCAGATAAGTAACAGCGGCATTCCTGGGAATAAACCTGCCAACTTCTTTTCCGTTTTTCGTCACGATAACCTCTTTTCCGGCCTGCACCAGAGCAAGATAGCGGCCAAAATTGTTCTTCATTTCTGTAGAAGTTGCTGTTTCTATTTTTCC
>JAGDCQ010000034.1 GCA_017958465.1 Lachnospiraceae bacterium | reverse complement strand
GTAACGAGCTATGTTCCGGATGTGCAGTCTGTTTACAAGGCAAAGACAGGTATCTGTTACGATTATTCCGTGGTGATGGCTTCAATGCTGAGGAGCCGTGGAATAGAAGTGCGGGTCATTACAGGTTATCCTGACCCGAGTCTGGTAAACGGTTACCACGCATGGCTCCAGATATACGATCCCACCACAAAGAGCTGGTACACCTGCGATCCCACGTACGATTCCTGCTATTATCACAAGGGATATAAATACGACCTTAAGAAGTCGGATTCGCTGTATTCAAACATCACTTACATATATTGATCCTGAAATGAAAAAATCCCGGGCTGCCAAAAGGTGCCCGGGATCATATTTTTATATTTACATCATAGAAAACCAGGCAATAATGAGTATGATCACGAATGCCTGTACAACCGCAAACCTGAAGACTGTCTGTGTGTCTGACCAGTCTTTGACTTTCCTGAAGTGGTCGTGAAGCGGAGTGCGGATGTTCTTCATAATCGAGATCTTAAGGAAACGCAGGAGCGAAACCTTTATAAGACCAAGCCCGCCGTCCAGGATAAATACGAAGGCGAAAGGGATGAAGAGGATAGGATCGGTCTTTAACGCAAGAAGCGCTATGAAAAGCCCTATCGGACGCGAGCCCGCATCACCCATAAGAATACTGCTGGGGCTTGAGTTAAACAGCAGGTAAGCGAGCAGCATCATAATAAACATGAGGGTCAATATGCTTAAAGGGCTTAAGGGGTACTCTATCCTGTAGACCATAAGGAATCCGATGATCGTAACAATGGAAAGCGTTGCGCAAAGCCCGTCCACGCCGTCTGTACAGTTTACAACGTTGATGGACACCCAGATGAGGATAACTTCGAGCAGGATGAAGAGCCATGCGGGAAGCGTAACCTCTGCACCTATCAGCATAAAGCTGACTTTTGAACTGTTGAAAAAGTAAAATGTAAAAGCTGTTCCGAGGGCGATGACAAGGTCGAGAGCGCCTTTTAAGTATTCGTTCCAGGATTTCTTTGCGGCATCATCAAGGAAGCCCGTGAGCATCGCAAGAACGAGGAACAGGCAATACAGCGGGTATTCCATGGAAACAGACGGGACAAAGATCAGGAACATCAGGACAAGGACCCCGATGAGAATGATCACTGCGCCCCGGGCTTTACCCTTTGAAAGATCGCCGTTTACGGCAAACTCACGGCCGTGATCCTGAGGCAGACGTTTCTTCAGCAGACCGAGAGCCAGGGCAGTGCAGATAAAGGTGAGGGCAGACCCGACAATGAATAGGATGTTCATATTGTACCTAAAAATGTAGCCAAGCATAATTAATTCCTTGATTATTCGTATTTGCTATGTACAGCAAGGATTATTATAACACTTATCCCGGTGAAAAGCGAAAGTTTTTTTACCTTGTTTAAATTTTCAAAAATCGGCGCATATATAATGACAAAACAAGTAAAAAGTGGTATTATGGTATATATAATGAGATTAGTATGTGATAGAGATTATATATAGACCAAATTTGGAGATGAAAAATGCGTTACTCAACTATCGCGATACTTTCAGCCTTAGTCCTGATAATTGAAAACCGTGATATAATGTCTAACCGCAATGGCGCTTTTGAGGCTCAGACCTGGAAGATATACCGCAGGTTCCTTTTTTCTGTCCTGTTTTTCTACTGTACGGATATCCTGTGGGGTATTTTTGATGCGTTAAAGAACAGGGAGCTTCTGCTTGTCGACACTGCATTCTATTTCATCGCCATAGCAACTACCCTGTGGCTCTGGTCAAGTTATGTCATAACATTCCTTGGTGTTACGAACGGGTTTGGCAGGTTCTTTTTATACGCAGGACGGGTTGTCGCTTCCGCCATCTCTATCGGCGTTATCGTAAACTTCTTTGTTCCGATCATGTTCTCCATTACGGAAGACGCGGTCTACAAGCCTCACGCCGGGAGGTACATACTCCTTGATCTTCAGATAATCCTGCTGGTGCTTCTGTCCGTTTACTCTATCTATGTTCAGATACATCTTAAGAGAGCAAGTGTTAACAACTCAAAGTACCGTGTTATCGGCTACTTTGGCTTCATAATGACTGCTTTTCTTGTGGCGCAGGTTTACTTCACCCTGCTTCCGCTCTGTTCTATAGCATATCTGCTCGGGACCTGTCTGCTCAGGGCTTTTGTTGTTTCCGAAGAGAAAGAAGAATACAGGATGAAGTATATGGAGGCTGAACAGATAAAGAACCTTAAGCAGTCCCTTTCGTCCCTTCTTGGCAATATGCCGGCCCTTTCCTTCTCGAAGGATGCGACTACCGGTATTTATCTGGCCTGCAACCAGGCTTTTGCGGAATATGCCCACAAAAAAGATCCCGAAGGCGTTATAGGTCTTACCGACGCCGAGATTTTCGACAGCGTTACTGCAAGCCACTTTGTGGAAGACGATAAAATGGCACTTTCCATGGACGAGCCTTATATCTTCTTTGAGGATGTACCGGATGCGGCCGGCAACCAGCGCCAGTTCCAGACCACGAAGCTTAAATTTATCGATACAGACGGCAGGCTCTGCACCCTTGGCATGTGCCAGGATGTTACGGATATGGTAAGCATCAGGCGTGAATATGCCACCAACAAAGAGGAGTACGAAAAGGCCAGGAACAACAGCATCATCTATACACGGATCGCCCAGACGCTTGCCCGTGGACTCGCGGATCTTTTCTATGTAAATCTTGAGACGGAAGAGTATATCGAGTTTAACACCGATAACGAGAACGGCGAGCTGAAAGAGATAAGGCGCGGTCCGGATTTCTTCGGATCCTGCAGGCAGGACTGCAAGAAATACATTTATGCTGAAGATCAGGAGCTTTTCCTGAACAGCATGAAACGGGAAAATATCCTTGGCGCCATTGAGCGTACGGGTGCTTTTAACCTGACCTACAGGCTCAATACCGAAAAAGGGCCTTCTTATGTGGCTATGCGTGTTTCCAAGATGGAAGGGGACAAATTCATCGTCATCGGCATAAGCGATGTTGATGAAGAGATGAAGCAGCGCAGGATCAACGAGCGTATAGTGGAGCAGAGGATGGCTTATTCAAGGCTTAACGCCCTTATCGGCGACCTTCTCTGTGCCTTTGTTGTCATCCCTGAGACAGGCCGGTACCGTGAGTTCAGTTCTACCGATGGCTTTGACAGCTTCGAAGTTCCGAAGGACGGTATGGATTTCTTTGCGGCTTCTAGAAAGCGTATGGAAAAGATCGTTCATCCTGATGATGTTGAAAGGGTAATGGCTGCCTTCACGTTTGAACACATGATGAAAGAGATCGAAAAGAGCGGGATTTTTGCGCTCAATTACCGTCTGAGGTTCAACGACACCTACAGACACGTCCAGCTTAAGGCAAACAGGATCGAGGAAAAAGAAGGGCAAAGGCTTATTGTTGGTCTTTTGGATACTGATGCCATTGTGCGCCAGGAGGCGGATTTTGCAAGGCGCCTTTCGCAGGCCCAGTCTATGGCAAACATCGATGCCCTTACCGGAGTTAAGACAAAACACGCCTATCTTGAGTCCGAGGCCCGCCTGAACCACAGGATCCAGACAGAGAAGAACCTTGCTTTTGCCATTGTCATCCTGGATGTCAACGACCTTAAAAAGATCAATGATACTGAAGGCCACCAGGCAGGAGACCAGTACCTGCGCAACGCCTGCAGGATCATCTGCAACGCCTTCAAGAAGAGCCCTGTTTTCCGCGTGGGCGGAGATGAGTTTGCTGTTGTAGTCCTTGGTGACGATTACAGCAGGCTTGATGAGCTTTTGACAAAATTCAATGAAAACAACAAAGAAGCCATCAAAAAAGGCGGGATCGTTATCGCGTGCGGCGCTTCAAGGTTTGACAATGATGCGGCTGTTTCGGGAGTTTACGAGCGCGCCGATAAGAATATGTACGAAAATAAGAACATGTTGAAAAATGTTGCATCCGGCAACTCTTTGTGATATCCTACTACTCAAAGCAATATTTGAAGTACATATATGAATGGAGACCGTGATGGGAACAGTCAGACGAGTATTTGTTGAAAAGAAAGCACCTTTTGCAATTCACTCCATGGAGCTTGCGGATGAGATAAAGAGCTATTTAAACATCGATTCCGTTAAAGGTCTTAGGGTTTTTGTCCGCTACGATATTGAAAATATCAGCGAAGAAACTTACAAAAAAGCACTCGGCGCCGTTTTTTCGGAGCCTCCGGTTGATATTCTTTATGAAGAGCAGCTGCCGCTGTCAAGCGACTCCCGCTCTTTTTCTATTGAATACCTTCCGGGCCAGTTTGACCAGCGTGCGGACTCGGCTGAGCAGTGTGTGAAACTGCTTAACGAGGCTGAGGAGCCCGTTATCCGCTCGGCTACCACTTACGTGGTTGAGGGCAATGTCAGCGATGCAGACTTTGAAAGGATCAAATCCTATTGCATCAACCCCGTTGATTCAAGGGAAGCCTCCGAAAGCAAGCCTGAAACGCTTGTCACAAAGTTTGAGGCGCCTGCCGATGTTGCTATCCTTTCCGGGTTTACTACCGAATCCGATGAAGACCTTGTAAAACGCTACAATTCACTTGGCCTTGCCATGACAAAAGCAGATTTCTTCTGCATCCGCGACTATTTCAAAAACGAAGAGAAGAGGGATCCTTCCCTTACGGAGGTCCGTGTTCTCGATACTTACTGGTCAGACCACTGCCGCCATACCACTTTCCCGACAGAGCTTGAAAACGTAACGTTTGAGGACGGTTACTATAAAGACGTGCTCGAAGCATCCTATAAGGGCTACCTTGATGACAGAAAGGTGCTCTACAAGGGCAGGGACGACAAATTCGTCTGCCTTATGGATATTGCTGTCCTTGGCATGAAGAAACTTAAGGCCGAAGGAAAGCTTGATGATATGGAAGTTTCCGACGAGATCAACGCCTGCTCCGTTATTGTTCCCGTGGAGATCGACGGAAAGACGGAAGAGTGGCTTGTTTTCTTCAAAAACGAGACCCACAACCATCCTACGGAAATTGAGCCCTTCGGTGGTGCTGCAACCTGCCTTGGCGGCGCTATCCGCGATCCGCTTTCGGGCCGCGGCTACGTATACCAGGCTATGCGTGTCACAGGTGCCGCAGACCCTACAAAGCCCCTCTCCAAAACGCTTGAGGGCAAGCTTCCACAGAGAAAGATCACAACCCTTGCTGCAAAGGGCTACAGCTCCTACGGCAACCAGATAGGCCTTGCGACAGGCCTTGTGGATGAGGTATATCATCCGGACTATGTTGCAAAGCGTATGGAGATAGGCGCCGTTATGGGCGCTGCTCCGAGGAAGAACGTTATCCGCGAGAATTCCGACCCGGGCGATATCATCATCCTTATGGGCGGAAGAACAGGCAGGGACGGCTGCGGCGGAGCTACAGG
>JAGDCQ010000294.1 GCA_017958465.1 Lachnospiraceae bacterium | reverse complement strand
GAGCTCATCCACCTTTTTCTCGAATTCCGCGTCTGCTTCGGCCAGCTTTTGCTCAAGTTCCTGCTTTAGCTCATCATATTCTTTTTTGGCGCGGATGGCGCCATCCTTATAGCCCTGCTCCTCGGCCTCCGAGTACAGGGAACTGCGCTCCGCTTCAAGGGACGCCCGCATCTCGTCGATGATATGGTCGCACTCCTCACGGGTCTCGCGGCGCATCATCTCGCACTCTTCCTTTACTTCTTCAAGCATCTTTTCCGTTACGGAAGAATCCACAACTGCCGCAGCTTCAGGCTCCGAGAGCACAGGAGGCTTAGGCGCCTTCTTCTTTGGACGGACCTCTTCCTCCGTCGCATGCATATCGGGATCTGCCACATCTTCCGCGTTTTCCGGATCTTCAGCATACTCGTCCCCGGGAAGCTCAAGGCCTTCTTCATATTCCTCGTCGCTTATCTCTTCCGCGTGGGCAAGGTTTTCCGCATAAAGCTGTACAAAACCGTCGGCTTCGCTGTTGAAATCGAGCTTTTTTACATCATCCTTATAGCGGATGTTCATTGCCTTTATGACATTAGACAATTACCTCGTCACCTCCGCCTCTGGAAATAATGATCTCGGATGCATCTTCAAGTTTTCTGATGATATTAACGATCTTCTGCTGAGCTTCCTCAACATCCTTCATACGCACAGGGCCCATAAAGTCCATTTCCTCGCGGATCATCTCGGCAAGACGCTTGGACATGTTGCGGAAGATAACCTCCTTAACCTCTTCAGCGGAGCTCTTGAGCGCGATGGACAGGTCGTTGTTGTCAACCTCACGAAGAACACGCTGGATAGACTTGTCGTCCAGGGTAAGGATATCCTCGAATACGAACATCTTCTTGCGGATCTCGTCTGCAAGTTCGGGCTGCTCTGTTTCGAGAGTTTCAAGGATGTGACGCTCGGTGCCTCGGTCAACGGAGTTGAGGATCTCGACAACTGCGTCGATACCGCCGGCGATGGTGTAATCCTGGTTAACAAGCGAAGCAAGCTTTCTCTCCAAAACTCTTTCCACCTCCTTGATGACATCCGGGGATGTACGGTCCATGGTCGCTATACGTTTTGCGACATCCACCTGCTTGTCCGGCGGAAGGGCCGAGATAACGCCTGCAGCCTGGTTTGCGGACAGGTAGGAAAGTATAAGGGCGATAGTCTGCGGATGCTCGTCCTGAATGAAGTTGAGGAGCTGTGAAGCCTCTGTTTTTCTTACAAATTCGAAAGGACGTACCTGCAGCGAAGCAGTAAGCTTGCTGATGATGTCCACAGCCTTGTCGGAGCCGAGAGCCTTTTCGAGAAGGTCTTTCGCGTAACCGATACCGCCCTCAGAGATGAACTGCTGGGCAAGACACACCTGATAAAACTCATCGATCACTTCATCCTTTACCTGCTGCGAGATATTACGTGTATTGGCGATCTCAAGGGTGAGAGCTTCGATCTCGTCCTCCTTGAGGTTCTGGAATATCTTTGAGGATTTTTCCGGCCCAAGTGAGATCATAAGGATCGCGGATTTTGTAAGGCCCGAAAGCTCCGATACCGAGCTTGTGCCCTGTTGCTGTTTAGCCATGATCTGCCTCCGTTTCTTCGTGATAAAACACGGTCAAACAAAAACTGTTTTAGCCCCAATCGTCTTCCAGCCAGTTACGCAGCAGGTTTGCGACAGCCTGGGGATTCTCGTCGATAAGCTTTTCGATAAGCCTGAGCGTTTCTGACTTTTCGCTTATCTCAATATCTTCAAGTGTCTGGTTATCCTTAGTTGTAGCAAGGAGCTGCTCGATGGAAAGCTCGGGCTCCTGCTCCACAACTTCTTCCGGACGCATGCCCCTTAAGAGCACGAACAGCAGCAGACCGATGATGAGCACTGCCAGCAGTATTCTGAAGATGATGGACCAGTCAAAAGAAGTAGTCTCGTTAGGAATGAAATTGTAAACATCGAAAGCAAGTATCTCTATGTTGGCTTCCGGAACGAGGGAAGCGCTGGAGAACAGCCTCTTGAAATCGTCAAGTAGTTCCTGGTCGTTTTCGCCGAATGGAACGGGCCTGCTGTTGAGCCTGCAGTATTCCTCGAAATCGATCCCAAGCTCCGCAAGCGCCGTCTGCACGCTGGCATCGCTCTCTTTTACCGTGTTCACACGGTTGATGGAGATGGCCATTGAGGAGTCTTCAAATACGACCTGAAGCCCGTCTTTTGTGAAGTTTGTAAGCTTCTCGGAGGGCAGGTACTGGATCTCCGTGGATTTGTAGCTGCTTTCTCCCGAGCCGTTTTTTACTATGTAATAATCCGTTTCGTCGTTGGGATCTGTCCCCGGGACGTCTCCTGATTCACCGGTGTTTTTGGATGAAACCTGTTTGTAAACACCGTAAAGGCCCTGTTCCTGCCCTTCAGCCGCGATATATTCTTTATATGCGTAGGACATCTCGGAGAAGTCAAACTTAAGTGTAAGGGCTGCTGTTGTATCGAAGCCGTTCTTCTCACCAAGCTCCACAACGCGCTCGGTATAGAAGTCACGCACCCACTTCATCCACTGTTCGCGCTGGGTGAGCATTTCTTCCTCTTCGCTCTTTACGGCCCCGAACAGCAGGTTCATATCCTGATCCATGATCTTGATCTGGCTTGCGTCCTTGTTGCCGAGCGCGGTCGCGATCAGTGTCGCAAGGCTCTCTGCGTTCTTGGAGTTCAGCTTTTCGCTCGTGTTCAGGATGACGCTGCAGGCGATCTCGTTTGCCTTTGTAAGCACGGAATTTATCTGGTTTGTGGGATAGAAAATGACCTGTGCATCCTTTACCCCGCTCAGTTTTTTCAGACCGTTCTCGATCTCGGACCGCATATAGAGGTCGTTTTTAAGCCTTCTGTCGGAGTCCGTGGTGGTAAGGGAATTGTTGATGAGTTGGTCAACAGAGAACAGATCCGATTCCCCGTAGGTACCGGTGATGAGCACCGTTGCCTGGATCTCGGCCTTCTCGTCAACCTGCACGATGTAGGACCCGCCTTCGTCTTTGAGCCTTGCCTTGATCCCGTTCTGGCTTAAGGTGCTCACTGCGTTGGCGGCTATGGTCTTGTCCTTGAAAGTGGCAAGATCCATGTAGACAGTCCTGCTAAGGATGATTATGAGAACAACAAGAAGCACGATCACCCCTCCGACTATCGAAAGGAAGATTGCGCGCTGTTTTTTGGTATATTTGCTCCAGAATTCAAGCAGTCTTGCCTGAATCTTTTTCAGTCTTTCCGGCATAGTATTTCTCCGTATTCCCCTAATTTACCTCAAATTGTTCAAAAATCTTTGCCTTACGCCAAAGATCAGAAGTTGATCTGCATTATCTCTTTGTATGCGTCTATGACAGCGTTCCTCACGGCTACCGTGTACTGCAGCGAAAGGTTTGCTTTCTGCTGTGCTATCTGCAGGTCGTGAGTGTTTGTCATAAGCCCCATGGCATACATGAGTTCTGCTTCTTCTGCTTTGTTCTGGTAATAATTCGTTTCTTTTATCATTACCTTTGCGGACTCAAGGAGCCTGTCAAAAACGGATCCGTCCGGAGCTATGTTCTCGGTATCACGTAAGGGTGTCACACCCTTTATACCGGAGATCCCGGAGATATCGCTGACAGGTTTAAGGCCGTTTATTATCTGAACATCCATCTGTTAACCTCCATCAGTCGCCGCCATCAGTTTCCTACGTCCAGACCGCGCAGCAGCATATTTTTCGTAGCGTTGAAGGCGGTAACGTTTGCTTCGTAGGACCTTGTGGCATCTATAAGGTTTGTCATCTCAGTGACGGTATTGACGTTGGGGTAAGTAACATATCCGTCCTCGTCTGCATCGGGGTGGGCGGGATCGTAAACCTTGTTCATGGCGGATACATGATCCTCCGCGATCCCGGTGACCATAACGCCTTTCCCGTAGGATAAGGACCTGTCGTTCAAAAGTGAGCTGAAGCTCCTGTAGGAGTCAGTGGAGGGCATGGAACTGAAGGTCCCGGCTGTGGGTGTCGAACTGAAAGCTCCCACTCCCACTTTTTTCTCCTGGAAAACAGCCACCTGGCGGCGGTATACGTTTCCGTTCTCGTCGCGTGTGGTATTTACATTTGCTATATTCTGTGAGATAAGATCGAGCCTTAAACGCTGGGCTGTCATGCCGCTTGCGCTGACATTAAGGGCGCTCATCAAAACTGCCATATCGTTTCCTCCCGTGAAACATGGATAGACCAAAGGTTAAAGGTTTTTATCATTTAACGGTAAGAGCCGTCTTTATCCTGCTGAACTCCTGTGACATGGATTCGAGCAATGTATAATAGCGGATCTGGTTTTCCGCAAGGTTTGCGGACTCGGTGGAGATATCTACGTTATTGTCGTCGTATCTGTAGGAAAGCTGTGCGTAGTCCGTATAGACCGAAGGCTTGATCCCGGAAAGGTTTATATCCCGCACCTTCTCGTCAAAGCTTCCTTTTCCCGAAAGGGACTGCTGCAGGTAGGATTCAAAGACCACATCCTTCCGCTTAAAACCGGGAGTATCAACATTTGCGATATTGTTTGCTATCACTTCGTTGCGGACCCAGGAAGCATCTGCTGCTTTATCGAGGACATTAATGTAATTGTACGCATCCGAACCTATCATGTTTCACGATCCTTTCCGGAGGCCAAAACCACAAGATATAGTGATTTCAGACTACCCTAACATCAATTATAGTTAATTAGAAAAAAAACACAAGAATATTTTCATAATTTTTTTGAAAATTCGTAACAACATTCAACCCCTGAAAACACCCGGGTAAACAAAAAAGCGCAAAGCGATTCATGAAACCACAAATCCCTTTGCGCTGACCAATCCGTTTAATATATCACTACTTCACATATCGACAGATAAGCTGTTTAACTTTAGTATTTATTTGAGAAGTTTCAGTTCGTCGTAAACTGCGTCGTTAACGACTTTGATGTAGGTTCCCTTCATACCGGAGGACCTGGACTCGATAACGCCTGCGGATTCAAACTTCCTTAAGGCATTTACGATAACGGATCTTGTGATACCGACTCTGTCCGCAATCTTGCTGGCTACGAGCACGCCTTCCGTACCTCCGAGCTCTTCGAAGATGTGAGTGATGGCTTCAAGCTCCGAGAATGAAAGTGTGCTGATCGCCGAGCGGACGATCTGGATCTTTCTTGCTTCCTCAGCCGTCTCTTCGTTTACGGACTGAAGCATTTCAAGGCCCACAACAGCTGTGCCGTACTCGCTTAGGATTATATCGTCTATTGAATACTCGTCTCTGTCTTTGTAGATAAAGAGGGTTCCAAGGCGCTCCCCGCCTACATCGATGGGGCTGATGATAGCTTTGTACTTAGCGATATCCGAGCTCTCAAAGCCAAGGGTCTGAAGGTTGACGTTTTCCTTTGTGGAAAGGATGTTCAGCAGGCGCTCGTTGAGCATTTTGTCAATATGGCCGCCGATGGCGTCTTTGATCAGTTCCTTGATCAGGACTATATCCTGGCGTGTGTGAACACCGAGCACTTTGCCTTTTTTGCTGATCACGGAAACATTTGATTCGAGCGTTTCACTTAATACGGTGCAGATATCACTGAACACCATTTTCTGAGTACTGTTATGGAGAAGTTTGTTGATTTTTCTTGTTTTGTCAAGTAATTGTACGCTCATTTTTCCTCCTGTCATAGTCAATTATTTTCGAAACACCCTAATATAGCCATGCGAGAGTATGATATCACATAATTTTCGAAAATGCAAGACTATTTTTGCTTTATTAAGAATATTCTAATTGCTCTCATAAAATGCTATTATATCTTTTAGCTTTATTATAAAGAAAAACACAAAAACAGGTCTACATTGAGCAGCTACTGTTTCTGTGTTTTTGCATTTATCGGTCTATTTGCCGGTAAACTGCCGGCTGTCAGTCCTTTTTCTCTTCTGCCTTAGGCTTCTGTCAGTCCTTTTTCTCTTCTGCCTTTGGCTTCTGCCAGGACATATAATCGCAGTCCGGGGACTCGCAGGCGTAGAAACGGCGCCCTTTCTTAGTCTTGCGGATCACTATATCCTTTCCGCACTTAGGGCAGGCAACACCGGCTTTTTCTACTATAGTCTTTGTATTCCTGCACTCCGGGAAACCGGGGCACGCAAGGAACCTGCCGTGAGGTCCGTATTTGTAGACCATCATCCTGCCGCAGTTTTCACACTGCACATCCGAGACTTCATCCTTTATCTCGATCTTTTCGAGCTCTTCGTTGGCAGCCTTAACCGCTTCCTCAAGATCCGGATAGAAATTCCTCACTACCTCTTTCCAGTCTGTCTCACCCTCTCCTATCTTATCGAAAAGATACTCGAGATTAACCGTGAAGTTGACATCCACAATGGTGGGGAACTGGTTTTTCATTATGTTGTTTACAGCTTCTCCAAGCTCCGTGACATACAGGTTTTTATCCTCTTTGATCACGTAATGGCGGGCAAGGATAGTTGTAATTGTCGGAGCGTAAGTACTCGGACGCCCTATCCCTCTCTCCTCGAGCTCTTTGATAAGGGAGGCCTCGGTGAAATGTGCGGGAGGCTGTGTAAAATGCTGCTCCGGAGCAAAAGACTCCGTCTTCAGCTTGTCGCCCGGCTTTATCTTCTTCACTCCGGCATTCGAAGCCTGAGCCTCTTCTTCATCATCGTTATAAACAGCAAGGAAGCCCTGGAAAACAAGCTTGGAGCTGGTGGAATTAAAGATGTATCCGTTAACATCCACGGAAGCTGAAACAGTCTCATATTTTGCAGCCTGCATGCGGCTTGCGATAAAGCGTTTCCAGACAAGCTGGTAAAGCCTGAACTGATCGCGTGTAAGGGAATCCTTTACCTGCGCCGGAGTAAGCTCTATATAAGTGGGACGGATGGCTTCGTGTGCATCCTGAATGTTTTTGTCTTCCTTTTTCTGGACAACCGGAGACCCGACAAAGTCCTTGCCGTAATTCTCTGTGATAAACTCCTCCGCAGCAGCCTTTGCTTCGTCCGAAACACGGATGGAATCTGTACGCAGGTACGTAATAAGACCTATGGTCCCATGGCCCTTGACGTTAACACCTTCGTAAAGCTGCTGTGCCACAAGCATAGTCTTTGCTGTAGCAAAGTTAAGCTTCTTGCTGCACTCCTGCTGCAAAGTACTGGTGGTGAAGGGATTGGGGGCGTTACGCTTCCTCTCGCCGTTCTTTACTTCCTTAACTACAGGCGTGCCTTTTTCCAGCTTCTTAACGATGGCATCCGCTTCCTTCTTTGTCCCGATCTCTATCTTACCCTTTTCATCGCCGTAAAACTTTGATTCAAGGGCAGTCTGCCCGGCCTTGAAAATGGCGTCTATCGTCCAGTATTCCTTTTGGTCGAATGCGTTTATCTCATCTTCCCTGTCGCAGATAATGCGAAGAGCCACCGACTGCACACGGCCTGCCGAAAGGCCTCTCTTCACCTTCTGCCAGAGCACCGGCGAGATCTCGTAGCCCACAAGCCTGTCGAGCACACGTCTTGCCTGCTGCGCATTTACAAGATTCATGTCGATGTTCCTTGAATTCTTGATGGAATTGCTGACAGCCTTCTTTGTGATCTCGTTGAAGGTCACACGTGTAGTGTTCTTGGGATCGAGCTTCAACAGCTCTTTAAGATGATAAGAGATAGCTTCCCCTTCGCGGTCGGGGTCTGTTGCGAGATAGATCTTATCAGCCTTTTTAACGGCCTTTTTAAGATTATTGATAACTTCGCTCTTTCCGCGGATGGTTATATACTGCGGCTCAAAGTCGTGCTCTGTATCTATACCCATCTTGCTCTTGGGAAGGTCCCTTACATGGCCGTTAGATGCCAGCACTTCATAATTGTTCCCAAGGAATTTTTTAATTGTTGCCGCCTTAGCGGGGGACTCAACGATCAACAGATTCTTAGCCATAATAGTCTTCTACGTTCCTGATATAAGTTCCGGTGACCGGCTGTTTGATAAACCCGTTCAGCTCAAGCGTAAACAGAGCCCGGAGACCTTCAGTAGTCTCAAGCCCCGTTCCGGACAGGATCTCCTCAGTAGTTCTAGGGATTAAATCTACGTTAGAATATACTATTTTCTGTTTTAAATCAAGAGGATTTTTAATTTTTTTGGAAACTGATTTTTTTACAAAGTAGCCAAGATCGCTTAAAACCTCGCCCGGATCGGTAACCGGACGACACCCGTGCTTGATCAGCTCGATGCAGCCTTCGCTCAGGGGATCACCTATCCTGCCGGGCACAGCATAGATATTCCTCCCGAGAGAAAGGGCAAAATCCACTGTTATGATGGTCCCGCTCTTTATCGCCGCTTCCACCACCACAAGGCAGTCCGCAAGAGCAGCGATCAGGCGGTTCCTTGCGGGGAAATGAAGCCTGTCGGACCTGACGAGCGGATGATACTCGGATATAAGGCACCCGCTTTTTTCTATCCTGTTTTTCAAAGTCCTGTGCTCCGCAGGATAACACTCACAGTGCCCAAACCCAAGCACTGCAGTTGTGTGGCCCTCACCCTCAAGAGCGCCTATATGCGCATAGCCGTCAACTCCTTTTGCCATGCCGCTCACCACATTTATCCCGTTTGACGCAAAAATCTTTCCAAAGGAAACAGCAACTTCCCTACCGTAGAAGGAGCAATTCCTGGAGCCTATGATAGCAACGCTTTTCTCGCACTTGTTAAGGTCCCCCCGGACGTAAAGGTAGAGCGGCGGTGAAAATATCTCCTTCAGTTTTTCCGGGTATTCGTTATCCTCCTCAGTAATAAACCTGAGCTCCTCTTTCTCCATCAGCGCAAGGATCCCCGGAATATCCGGGTTTTTGTGCACATCAAGGAGCGTTGCTTTTATATGATCGTTGATCTTTAAAAGAGAACACATCTTCTCTATGCGCTCTCTTGTGGAACAAAAGAACCCCCTTGCTCCGTCTGTAAAATCCACTATTTTATGAAGAATGGGCATTCCTGCATAGGAAATGCGGGAAAGCGCCATAAGGCTTTCTCTTTCTGTCATCTTTTCTCTCCGTTTCGAATTGTTTATGATTAGGTTTTACCGGCAGGTCAGTCGGTAAGCTCCATGCCGCGATAGCTCACGGCCTCTGCTAAATGAGCTTCCTTAATATCCTCTTCCCCTGCAAGGTCCGCAATAGTCCTGGCGACTCTGAGGATCCTGTGGTAACCTCTTCCGCTAAGCTCGTATTTCACAAAAACCTCCTTCATAAGGGCCAGTTCATTTGGCCCAAGCTTACATATTTCTTCGGTCTGCATAGAATTCATGCAGGAATTCGTCTTGTATTTTTGGTCCTTAAACCGCTCCTCCTGTATCTTTCTTGCGCGGGTCACACGCTCTCTCACCTTTTCGCTGGACTCCCCTTTCTTTCGGTCAAACCACTCTGTAGCCGCAACTCCGCCAACGTTTATCCTGATATCAAAACGGTCGAGCAGGGGCCTGCTGATCCTTCCAAGGTAATTCCTTACCTGCATCTGCGTACAGGTGCACTTTGAGCGATCGGGGTAAAAGCCGCATTTACAAGGGTTCATAGCCGCGATCAGCATAAAATCCGCGGGGTAGACGGCACTTCCGCTAACACGGTTTATGCTTATCTCCCGGCTTTCAAGGGGCTGGCGCAGGATCTCGATAGTGTTGCGGTTGAACTCGGGCAGTTCGTCCAGGAACAGGACTCCTTTAGAGGCCAGGCTTATCTCTCCGGGCTTTGGCACGCTGCCGCCGCCTGTAAGGGCATGTGAAGAAATGGTGTGGTGAGGGGCGCGAAAAGGCCTCTCCGTTATGATGTTTCCGTCGTTTTTTAAGCGTCCGGCCACTGAGTAGATCATAGAAAGCTCAAGGCTTTCATCAAGCGTGAGCTTAGGAAGGATGCCCGGGATGCACCTTGCGATCATTGTTTTTCCTGCCCCCGGAGCACCTGTCATCAGCATATTGTGATGGCCTGCGGCCGCAACCTCAAGGGCGCGCCTTGCAACTGTCTGGCCCACAAGGTCGCAAAGATCGTTTTCCACAGAGCTTGAAAGGGTCTTTAAACCCCGGTCTCCGTCGGGGATATAAAGATAAGGGGTGGGATCCTTAATGGCCTCCACAACCTCTGAAAGAGAGCTTACGGCAAGGATCTTTATACCTTCTATGGCTGCCGCTTCTTTTCTGTTTTCGTAGGGGACCATACAATAAGAAAAACCGGACCTCATTGCCTCGTAGGCAACAGGAAGAACACCCGAGACCGAATTGACAGTACCGTCCAGGCTCAGTTCACCGATAAAAAGTATTTTGTCCAGGGAATCCGGGATAAGCAGACCTGCTGCGCCAAGAACGGCCACAGCTATGGGAAGATCGAAGGCAGTGCCTTCTTTTCTGATATCTGCAGGGGAAAGATTGGCCGTGATATGTTTCGGAGGCAGAAAATAGTTGGCATTTCGAAGGGAAACACGCACTCTTTCCTTTGCTTCCTTAACTTCAGACGATGGAAGCCCCACCATCTCAAAAACAGGCAGACCATCATTAACGTCTACCTCAACGTTCACTATTTGCGCATGAATGCCGTCAAGGGCTGCGCTCTTAACATTGCAGAACACGATTACCTTTTCTTTCTCCCGTAGAAAAAACCGCATTGTTATTATAAACAATGCGGTTTAGAAAGTCAACATATTTTTACTGCAATTACGGATATTTTCAAGGTTATTTATCTATAACCTTTTCAAGTTCTTTCATAAATGTGTTAACGTCTTTGAATTCCCTGTAAACAGAGGCAAAGCGGACGTAAGCTACAGCATCAAGCTCACGGAGTTTGTTCATAACAAGCTCGCCTATTACAGAGCTTGGGATCTCCTTTTCATCCATTGAGAAAATAACATTTTCCACTTCGTCCACAAGCTTTACGATCTGGTCCACAGAAATGGGCCTTTTATGGCAGGAACGATAAACACCGGATTCTATCTTGGAGCGGTCGTAGCTTTCGCGGTTATTGTCTTTTTTAATGACAACAAGAGGAATAGTCTCAATTTTCTCATAAGTCGTAAAACGTTTCAGACAAACGTCACATTGACGACGGCGCCTGATAGAGCTGTTATCTTCAGACGGACGAGAATCGATCACTTTTGTATCTTCATTACCGCAGAAAGGACACTTCATCAAAAAACCTCCGTATTCGGTGAATTTTCTAATCTCTCTATAAAACATTATAAGTAATTGAAAAATTAGGTCAACACTTTTTTACGAAAGTTTTTCAAAGATCAAAGGCTCGCGTACAGTTTTTCAATATTTGCCTTGGAAGCCATGATATTTCCGGGGTTTGAATCCTCGATAAGGATCTCAATACAGGGCTTTTTCGTTTTCGCGTATTTAAGGATCCTTGCAAGGTCGAGCTCTCCCTCTCCCACAACAAGATCAGTAGTCCTCAGGGTTTCTCCTGCCTTAACAAAATCCTTGATGTGCAGCACATCGATATGATCGTTCAAAAGGTCAAAGGCTTCTTCAAATATTTCCGACTGTTTGTGGCAATTTGTGACATCAAGCAGGTTTACGGCGTCAAGGATGACCCTGAGGTTTGGAGATGCAACAGCATCCACAACCTTCTTTGT
>JAGDCQ010000293.1 GCA_017958465.1 Lachnospiraceae bacterium | reverse complement strand
CATTTACGGCGTCAATACACCCAGCCGCTGGGGCACCCAGGCGCCCTTCTCCAATGTTACCTTGGACTGGGTCGGTCCTAATGACCTGAAAAACCTGGCGGCTATCATCGGCGGTAAGGAAATGGATTTCACCTACGGTGACGGCCAGCATGAAATGGAAATGGTCAATAAGGCGTTCATTGAGATCATGATCGAAGGTGATGCAAACGGCCGCGGATTCCAGTATCCCATCCCTACTTATTCGATCACAAGAGACTTCGACTGGAGCGATACCGAAAACAACCGTCTCCTGTTCGAAATGACCGCTAAGTACGGCACTCCTTACTTCTCGAACTACATCAACTCCGACATGGAGCCTTCCGATGTACGTTCAATGTGCTGCCGTTTACGTCTCGACCTTCGTGAGCTCCGCAAGAAGACCGGCGGTTTCTTCGGTTCGGGCGAGAGCACAGGTTCCGTAGGCGTTGTTACCATCAATATGCCACGTATCGCTTATCTTGCTTCAAATGAAGAGGATTTCTTCAAACGTCTCGATAAGATGATGGATATCGCAGCAAGGTCTCTTAAGGTTAAGAGAGGCGTTATCACGAAGCTCCTTGATGAGGGTCTGTACCCTTACACCAAGAGGTATCTCGGAACCTTCAACAACCACTTCTCGACCATCGGTCTCGTTGGTATGAACGAAGTTGGCCTTAACGCTAAGTGGCTTGGCAAGGATATGACAGATCCCGCTACCCAGGAGTTCACAAAGAAGACGCTCAACCATATGCGCGAGCGCTTAAGCGACTATCAGGAGCAGTACGGCGACCTTTACAACCTCGAGGCAACTCCCGCAGAGTCCACAAGCTTCCGTCTTGCAAAGCACGACCGCAAGCGCTGGCCGGACATCAAGACCGCAGGGAAGCCCGGAGATACTCCTTATTACACCAACAGCTCGCATCTTCCCGTTGATTTCACGGAGGATATTTTCGAAGCTCTTGATATCCAGGACGATCTCCAGACGCTTTATACATCGGGCACAGTATTCCACGCATTCCTCGGCGAGAAGCTTCCCGACTGGGCTGCAGCCGCTAAGCTTGTTCGTACGATAGCTTCCAACTACAAGCTTCCGTACTACACAATGTCGCCTACGTACTCCATCTGCCGTACACACGGTTACATCAACGGCGAGCAGTACATCTGCCCTGAGTGCGGCCAGAAGACTGAGGTTTACAGCCGTATCACCGGTTACTACCGTCCGGTTCAGAACTGGAACGAAGGTAAGGCCCAGGAATACAAGAACCGCAAGGAATACAACATGGCAGCAGCTAAATATCCCGCTGCGGCTCAGGCTGAAGACGCAGCTCCCGAGGTTCAGGCAACAAACGCGCGTGACGGGTACTACCTGTTCACAACTTCAACCTGCCCTAACTGCAAGATCGCAAAGGATTACATGAACGGAAAGATCGAATATGAATTGATCAACGCCGATGAGAATCCCGGACTTGCTGAGAAATACTCGATCATGCAGGCTCCTACGCTTGTAGCTGTAAGAGACGGCAAGGCAGAAAAGATCGTTAACGTATCGAATATCAGAAAGTTCGTTGACGAGATCCAGGTTACCGCTTAATATCTATGATTATACTACCACCCCGTAAGGAGACGGCTAAAATGCCGTCTCCTTTACTATTATCACTTGTTTGGCGCTGTTTTAAAGTCTGCTGAGGGGATAAGGGGAGGAGCGTCCGATTTTTCTCGATTTTGGGTTTGATGTGTGTTATGATATGAGGCAGAAAACGCATTTGCGGTTGCGCTTGCAGCTTGGAGGTTTAGTATTATGAAAAAAGGCGAGATTTACAAAGGAACGGTCGAAAAGACCGTATTTATGGATAAAGGTATCATTAATATTGACGGAGAGCGTGTGGCGGTAAAAGAATGCATTGAAGGCCAGGAGGTGGAGTTCCGCCTGAAACACAGGCGTGAGCGTATCTCTGAAGGAGAAAAGATCAGGGTGGCAAAAAAATCGCCCCTCGAGACTGAAACTCCTGCGTGCCCGCATTTTGGCGAGTGCGGATCCTGCAAGCTGCAGACCCTGCCGTATGATACTCAGGTGGACAGAAAGGCTGCGCAGATAAAGGGGCTTCTCGACGGCGTTGTGACAACGCCCTACGAATGGGAAGGCGTGATAAAAAGCCCAAGTGCCTACGAATACCGCAACAAGGTGGAGTTTGCCTTTGGAAATGCCCAAAAAGACGGACCGATCACCCTTGGGTTCCACAGAAAGAACAGCTTTTACGATATAATCGACACAGAAGGATGCCGTCTTGTGGACGAAACGGTACGTAACGTTCGTAAATGCGTATTAGAGCTTGTAAAAGAGTTTGGCTATGACTTTTACCACCGCAACACTCATGAGGGGTATTTGAGGCATCTGCTGATCAGAAAAACGTACTTTACGGATATGCTGATGGTCGATCTCGTGACCTCTTCACAGGCACCGGAAAACGAGAAGGAGTTTCTCTTTGAGCTTGTCAAGCGCCTTTTGGCACTTCCAAAGGCTCCGGACTCGATACTTCATACTGTAAGCGACTCGTGGGCCGACGCTATCGTGAACGACCGCACGGACGTGCTTTACGGCGAAGACTACATCTATGAAAATCTCCTGGGGCTTAAGTTCAGGATAACAGCGTTCTCATTCTTTCAGACAAATTCACGGGGCGCGGAGCTCCTTTACTCAAAGACCCGTGAGTACGTGGGCGAGACAAAGGACAAGGTTATCTTTGACCTCTACAGCGGAACGGGCACTATTGCCCAGCTTCTTGCGCCTGTGGCAAAGCATGTTACAGGTGTTGAGATAGTAGAGGAGGCTGTTGAAGCGGCAAAGTACAATGCCGGGCTGAACGGCCTTGAAAACTGTACCTTTATCGCGGACGACGTTGTGAAGGCTATCGACGGGCTTTCGGAAAAGCCGGATATCATAGTCCTCGATCCGCCGAGGGAAGCGATCAATCCCAAGGCTCTCCCGAAGATCCTTGCATTCGGCGTGCAGCACATCGTGTAT
>JAGDCQ010000292.1 GCA_017958465.1 Lachnospiraceae bacterium | reverse complement strand
TGGCAGAGGGCAAGGACATTGTGTGGAACCTTAAGCGCATACCGTCCGAAAGCGGCACGGGTGTCGTCCAGGCTGCCCTGTATCCGAGGATCTGCACGTTGGGGATATCGCCCTCGATACGGTCGATAAATGAAACATTCTCGGCTATCCTCGGGATGTCGCCCGGGGCTGTCCGGACACCTGTATCCTGCACTCCTGTGCATCTTATACTGCAGTTTTCACCTGTGATCCCCATATACGCAAACCTTGCGGGATCCGGAAGAGCCACAACAGCGGTCACTGCCTTTCCTCCGCCTGTAATGGCGATCTTAAGGTGGTCGTCGTATCTTGAAGTCTCCACTTCATAGATCCTTACTCCCTCGCCCTCCTCACTCACAGCAGCTTCATCTGCAAGGTCTGTAACGCTTATCTCAAGGTTTCTTGCGGCATTGCTCACTGCGTGACCGTCAAACCATATCTCGGCATATTCAAGGTAATTCAAAGCCCTTATAGACCTGTCGTCGGAATGGGTGCAGGAATCATAAGAATCAAAAAGGATCATAGCGGGGACCGCTCTCTTCTCGTCCGCAACCTTATCCGTCCTCACGGAGAAGCGGTAACGTGACACGTTTTCGGAAACCTTTATTCCGTCGGAAACAGTTTCCTTGTATTCTGCAAAGTGCATATCCACACCGGTGGTGATATCCGTCTCGTTCTGCACGTCACTGTCTTTATCCGTTTCGCGCATATTGTATTCGGTGTCTGCGTCGATAAGCTCCACCAGGGCATCCACCAAAGCAGGATCGAACTGTGTTTCCCTGCCTTTCAGGATCTCCTCGCGCACGGTCCTCTGGGGCAGGGCATCATTAAACAGGCGCTTCGAGGCCATGGAGTCGTAAAAGTCCGCAAGCGCCACAACCCTTGCTGCCACAGGGATCGCTTCACCTTTAAGGCCCTCAGGGTAGCCCTGTCCGTCAAACCTTTCGTGGTGGGATCTCGCGCCCTCTTTTAAGAATGGGTATTCTGTAATGCCTGAAAGGAGCTCCACTCCGATCTCCGGGTGTTTTTTAAGGGTCACGCTCTCCTCGTCGTCAAGCTCATTCTCCCTGCTGACAAGCGTATCCGGGAGCTTTATCTTTCCCACGTCGTGAAGAAGGGCAGTGTAATAGATCCTGTCGCACTCCTTCTCGTCGTAGCCCGCTACTCTCGCTATCTCCCTTGAATACCCGGCAACACGGGCCGAACGGCCGTCGGTTCTCGGATCCTTTGCGTCTATGGCTTCGGCGAGAACGCCTGCAGTCTGCTCGAACAGGTGCCTTAAGCTCTCCTGCTCGTTTTTCAGGTGGTTGATGGCGATCTTGTTGGCCGTGTCCACCCTCTCGTTAAGGTCAAGGTATGAAAACAGGTAAACCATGATAACAAGCAGGACGGCCATCATATCCATCCAGGAGATACCGTAGATGAACAGCTGGATCAGGGATGAGGAAACACATCCGATAACGAAAAGGTAAAGTGAAAGCGCGACTTTGCCCTTAAGATGCTTCCTGCAGAGCAAAAGCTCCACGAGCATTATCACAAGGATCGCGTAAGGGAATATAAAACTGATAAAATAAAGTTTTGATCTCTGGTACGTGTTTGACGCGTCAAAGGTGTAGTAAAGCCCCGTGAACTGTGAGACAACGACCAGCACAGCGGCGATCACGGCCAGGATATCCGAGATATGCAGCGGGAACGGGATCTTTTTCATGCCGCCCTCGTTAATGAGCACATCCTGCATATACAGGTTTATGGACTCAAGGACAAAGATCGTCATGAGGAACACAAGGAAATTGCTCACAACAACAGCGATGTGGCCCGTTTTTCCGGCCACACCGTGATAAAGGTAGGCCACCCGGTCCGCAAACAGCCAGATCGAAGAGCTTATCTCCATTATCAAAAGTATGCGTTTTCTGCGGATAGGGATAGTCTTTGCGAGCGCCGTGAACACCGCGATTATGGTGCAGATGCTTGCCAGCGCCAGCATTATATCCACCTGATATGTTCTCAGAAACCAGATCATCTTGTAATCCTTTCGTGTCTGTTGTCACATCTTGTGTTTTGCAAAAAACTCGCCGAGGTTGTGAAGCAGTTCATCCTTCCCGATAGTCTTGAGGAAGTAACCTTCCGGTTTTAAGGCAACAACCTGCATTACGCTTTCTTTGTCGCTCTTTCCCGTAAGGAACATAACGGGGATGGACGCGGTCTCGCTGTCGCTCCTTAGCATCTCAAGGACCTTGGGCCCCGGTGTTACGGGCATCTCGTGGTCAAGAAGGATAAGATCGACCTTGTTCTTTCCAAGCCATTTAATGGCCTGGAGCCCCGAGTTTGCCATAGAAACCTTGTAGGTGTCCTTAAGCCACTCCCTGACAAGAGAAAGGTAGTTGGGGTCGTCGTCCACAACAAGGATGCTTTTCTTGAACTCTCCGGACTCTATCTTTTTCAGGAGGTTTGTCACCGCACGGATGAACTCGTCGTTGTTTACGGGCCTGTAGAAGGTCCTGTAGATAAGATCGTTTCTGAAATGGTCGCAAACGTAGGCGCAGTCGTCCTTCTCGCCGATAACTATCATCATATCGTCGGTGTCCGCCATTTTGTCGGTAAGGTAGTGAAGCACCTCCTCGCCGGGCTTTAAGCCCTCTTCAAGGTACATTACCACCAGCACCGTATCCTTCCAGTTGCTGTTGATGTCGTCCACGTCCCAGTTTACAAATTCGCAGTCAAATCCGGCATCCTGGAGTTTTTTCTCCAGTACCCTGGTAAGGAACGTCTGTTTTGCACCTGTCATCATGATCCTGTATTGCATGATCCACCCTCCGGTCCGCAAATGCGGTCTTTATTATTGATCAAAGTAGTTTTTCCATCTCGTCCCAGGCAAATACCTTAAGGAGTTTTTCGAGTTTTTTAAGCTTTTCCCTGTCGTCATCCGGCAGTTTGTAGCCTTTGAGCTCATTAAGCGTCATCTCCACGGCGTCGTAATCCATCTGGGGCACAAATTCCTTAAGGGCCGTGTAGGCTTCTCTGAGCTCTTCTTCGGAGATCTCAGGTTTTCCTTCGTCGTCTGCCTCAGAAGCGCTGTCGGCCTTAAGCCTTCCGAGTTTTTCGCCAAACTCTCTGTAGGTCTTCATGAGCCTGCCGGTGTTTGCATCGATATAAGCCATATCCTTTGCGTTTCCGGCGTCCTCAAGTTTCTGGCATTCCGCGGACATCTCAAGGGCACCTATGATCCTTGCGGAGCTCTTTAACGCGTGGACTTTTACGGTGTAG
>JAGDCQ010000291.1 GCA_017958465.1 Lachnospiraceae bacterium | reverse complement strand
CTCGGTAATTCCAAGAAGGCGCTTTGTACGGTGGCTGATCTTGTTACTGTTTCAGAAGCCGATCTTGATGTTCTTTTTGAATATGGCCTGTTTTTGCGGGGTGTTGGCCTTGAGCCGCGCCTTGAACGTGTTGTGCGCCTTTATTTTGATGCAGTCTGAGTAACGCTGCAAGCCCCGGCAGCCGGTCGCCGGAACAGAGCAATAAAACTTGCGCTTTTACGCGATTTGTTGTATACTAAATTTGGTGTTTTGTACACTTGGGGGAACGGGGTCGACTGATGCAACATACAAAGATTGAAAAGAAGAATATAGTCTTGTTTGTTACTATCCTGATACTGGCCGGTTTCAGCGTTTTTGGGCTGGCTGCTTCTGTCAGGTTTAATTCCGATTCGATCGCTGTCCAGTCCCTGGACGAGGGCTGGGACGCCGTTGCCCACGGAGAAGTGTACAAGAACATAACCCTCAGCGAGACACGCTTCGCTTCCTTCAACAGAGGGGATACCCTCGAGATCACGACGATCCTGCCGTTTTGCGAGATCCTCGGACCGTCTCTTGAAGTTTATTCAGTTCACAGCATGGTTGACGTCTACATAGACGGCAAGCATATCTACAATTACGGCCGCGAATACTACGACAGAAACAGGATGCTGGGCTACGGCTGGAATCTTGTTGCGCTGCCCGACAATTTTTCCGGAAAAACCGTAAAGATCGTTTTCACCGTTACTGAAGATAATGCCTTCGAAGGTATGCCGGCCATAGGCATAGTCAATAATGATGCGGCATTGAAGAACCTGCTGATCTCCCAGCGGATTTATCTTTCAATCGGTCTGTTCCTTGTGGTCTGCGGAGCGCTCGGAATGTTCTTCTCACTTATCCTTGCCTTCAGGCAGTTTGCGGCTCTCAAGATGTTCTGCATCATGCTCTTTGCCTACCTGATAGGTGTTTATACCCTTGCAAATTCAGATCTTCTCACACTTTTCAATATGGATATGGCGCATAAATGCTTCCTGGAATATTCGTCCCTTTACTCGTTCATGGTTCCGTTTACAGTCTATTTTTCAGACTGGATAACGGAAAAAGACTTCCCGAAGAAGCTTAAGAAATACTACAATATGTGGATAGTGGTGGAGCTGACATTTGTCGCTTCGACACTGTTTTTCCACCTTACGAACATCATACACTTCCCGTGGTTCGTTACTTCAAGCCATGTGGTGATGGCGGGGACTCTTGGTCTCATTGTTTCGCTCACCGTCGCCAGGATAAGAAATGTGGGAAAAGTCGATACAGGTCTTATCACCGGGTTTGCGCTGGCGCTGGTGTTTGCTGTGCTTGAGCTTGTCCGATACAATGTGGCGAAGTTCGGGACAGGCTTTAAGGACAACAAATACAACAGCACCATAGGTATTGCCGCACTTATCGTTGTAATTACGCTGTTCGCGGACTACCTTTCCAAGGTTACAAGAAATATCGCAAGAGAAGCTGAGGCCCAGGCCTTTGAAAAAATGGCTTATATCGACGAGCTTACAGGGATATTGAACAGGCGCGGGCTTGAAAAACCCATGCAGCTCTTTAAGAATACCAAGTCGCTTTACGCGCTTGTGAGCGTTGATATGAACCTCCTTAAGATGATGAACGACACCTACGGCCACGCAACCGGAGACCGCGCGCTGTCGCTCCTGGCAAAGAAGCTGACGGAGGCATATCCTGAGCCCTGTACCGTTGCAAGAACGGGCGGTGACGAGTTTGTGGTGGCTATCCCCCATACTACGAGAGACTGGGTGGAAAGGCACACATGCATATTCCTTGAGCGCCTTTACGAGCATAATCTGAAGGGGGAGAATGTCACCCTCAGCGCGGCATACGGCATAGCATACGGCGATGAGGCTGCTTCGCCGGAGGAAGTCCTTGCTCTTGCGGATGAGCGTATGTACGCAAAGAAAAAAGAATCAAAGATGCAAAGAGAGTGACCGCGTTTCGGCCACTGCGATACAGAAAGGTTTTTATGAGAAAGATCCTGATAACAAATGACGACGGTATAACGGCCGATGGCATTATAAGGCTCGCAAGAGCCGCAGCGAGGCTCGGTGAGGTGTGGGTCATAGCACCGGACGGGCAGAGGAGTGCAATGTCCCACTACATCACGCTCCACAATCATATAGATGTTTACGAAGTGAAGGATTTCCCCGTGGAAGGGGTACATGCATACAAGACAACAGGAACTCCGGCAGACTGCATACGCTTTGGCCTTATCAATTTTGTAAAGGCTGATGTTGTGCTAACAGGCATCAACTTTGGCTACAACTGCGGGACGGACCTGCAATATTCCGGTACAGCAGGTGCCGCTTTTGAAGGGGCAGTGGAAGGTGTAAGGTCCATAGCCTTCTCTGAAGGAGCCTTCGGCGTCCACGAGGTAACGGACGCTTATCTTGACGGTATCCTTGAGGAGTATATCGACAAACCCCTTGAAAGGAACACTATCTGGAATATCAACTTCCCGGAGTGCCCGCTTTCAGAGTTCAAGGGGATACTTACAGACAGGACAGTGGCTCACGGCGGGTATTTCAAGGATTCCTACCCGTTCGAAGTGCTTCCGGACGGCGGTATGAGGCTTATGATCCACGGTGAAAAGGACGTAAGGGCCCAGGAAGGTTCGGATTACCGCGCCTGCATCGATAATTATATCTCCATAGGCGTGGTGCGGAACCTGGGATAGTGTATATTTATAACCGATACCACTTTACTATGATAAAATATTCATTTTTGCATCAGAGTTTATGGGCTGTTCCGACGGCATAAACCACTTGCGTAGAATAATATTCATACAGTTTAAATCATATTATTTCTACTACACAAAACCCGCTTTTTATGGTAAAATAAATGTTCCCAATGAGAGCGTTTTGTGCAGGGCCTTTTAAGAGGCCTGTTTTTGCGCGATGAAATTGCGCGCTCCTGTGGTACATTACGGAAGGTTACGGGGTAGTACATGAGAAAATACAGGCTGAGAGTAGGACTTGACGTTGATGACGTTTTATACGAGTGCAATTCGTATGCACTCAGGATTTTGAGCGAAAGGTATCCCGACGAGGAGCCCATGAGCATCAATGAAATAAAGGGATGGGGCGAGTTCGGACGCCATCCGAAGGAGAGGATAGCCCTCTATTCCGATCCGGATTTTGTCCGCACGCAACCGGTGATCCACGGGGCGCAGCGCTTCGTGAGCGAGCTTTCAAAGTTTGCGGATGTGTTCTTTGTGACAGCGGT
>JAGDCQ010000290.1 GCA_017958465.1 Lachnospiraceae bacterium | reverse complement strand
CTGGTTCCCTAGAAGATGTCGCTGATGATCTGCGCCTGGAAAGGACTGCACTGTCCGTCATAGTTCCAGTTGCCGGCCTTAAGCTCTCTTAATGCCCACTTGTTGCAGTCAAAGCCCATAACGATAACCTTGCCGTTAACACCGTGAGTGATACCTGCTGCATCAAGAGCTGCAACAGCACCCTTAGCCATACCGTCGTTCTCAGCGTAGATAACGTTGAAGTCTTCCTTGCTGTTGATAACGGTCTCAACGATCTTCTTTGCTTCGTTCTCATCCCATGTAGCTGTCTGCTGAACAACCTTTGTCATCTTGCCTGATGAGAACTGTGCGTCAAGTGCGCCTGTACGGCCGATCTGAGCGTCGGAACCCATAGCGCCCTGGATGTGGATAACCTTGTACTCACTGAGGTTCTGGTCAAGAAGCCACTTAACAGCGGTCTCGCCTTCCTTAGCCATATCAGAAACAACTGCTGCTTTGTAAAGGTCTTCGGAAACGTCGATCATACGGTCAAAAAGGAATACCTTGATGCCGGCCTTCTTTGCATCCTTAAGGACTGCATCCCAGCCTGTTGTCTCTGCAGCAGAGATAAGAAGGTAATCAACACCTTCGTTAATGAAATCCTTAGCTGCCTGAAGCTGCTCGTCGTTCTTAATGCTGTAGAAAGTCTTAAGCTCATAGCCGTTCTCAGCAGAGAATACTTTTTCCATATCCTCTACGTTAGCCTGGCGATAACCTGACTCTGACGGGGGGTTGTTAACAACGCCGACTTTGATCTTGCCGTCTTTCTTGCCGCATGCGCAGAGTGCTAAAGCACAAACAACTGCGAGTACGAATAAAACCCTGAATTTCCTCATTACATTCTCCTCCTTAATTTTGCAGCCGTCCCTCGGCTGTCTGCATAAAGGATAACTCATTCACCTTTCAAGGTAAATCCATTCACTTTTTGTTTTGGTAGAAAATAATATCAAAAAACTCCGGCTTGAAAGACCGGAGTTTAAAATCATTTTATTCAGGTTCGTTTTGATACTGTGCCCTGTATTCGGACGGCGTAAGACCTGTGTTTTTCTTGAAGATGTAGCTGAAATAATGGGCATCGTTATAGCCCGCCTCAAAGGCGACCGCAGAAGCCTTAAGCCCTGTCTGCTTTAACAGTTCCTTTGCCTTGTTGATCCTGAGGTACATGAGGTATTCCGTAAACGTCTGCCCGCTCTGCTGCGAAAAAACGGTAGAAAAGCGGCTGACGCTCATATTCACGGCCTTTGCCACATCCTGCAGCATAAGGTTCGGATCCGTAAAGTGCTCTGCCATATAGAGCTTTGCTTCGTTTATCACAGTCGGCATCTTGTGTTCGTCAGACATTTCGCCCATCTCGCGTGTTCCGAGGATCAGCGACTTGTCATCCTGCCTCTCCGCGAGCAGATGGCGTATATGCCTTCCGGTCTTAAAGCTTTTGAGGATATCTTCCGGCTTGTCGACAATATCGCCGATGCCTACACGTATCGTCTTACAGCCCGTGCGTTCAAGCTCCCTCGCAAGGGAATTTGCAAAGGCGTAAGCCCGCTCTTCCGCATCCTCCGCCGTGTCGCCGAGTACAAGGAGCCTTGTCCCCTTCCTGCTTGCCGACGAATGCACGATCCCGCCGCTGCCGTCCGCAAGCGAAGCAGCCGCTGCCTGCCCTTCCTCGGTCGGCTCGAACGCAGCATCCACAACTGCGTAGAACGGCGCATCTATCGATGTTCCCATGGCCTTAAGCTGTTTTAAGATGTTTGGCGCATCCTGTGTTGCGGCATCATCCGAGAACAGCGTCCCCACGAGCTTTTCATTCAGGAACTTTCCGTCGCCTTCCATGCGCGCCCTTAAGTTCGCCGTATGTTCAAGCATTTTACGCTCGGTCTCAAGCTGTGTGCTCACCTTATCAAGGACCTTTCGCAATTCCTCGGCATTTATAGGCTTCAGCAGGTATTCCCTTACGCCCAGCTGTATGCACTGCCTTGCGTATTCAAACTCGTCGTAGCCGCTCAAGACTATTATGCCTATCCAGGGCATCTGGTTCCTGAGCACGCGGCAAAGCTCTATTCCGTCCATAAACGGCATTTTTATATCTGTTATCACAATGTCGGGGTTGGTATCTCGAATGATGGGTAGCGCCATTTCACCGTCCGGAGCCTCTCCGACAAGGGTATACGGCGTTTCGTCCCACGGGAACGACTCGCGGATCCCCTCCCTGACCACTATCTCGTCATCAGCCAGAAACACTTTCATTTTCGAATATCTCCTCTCTGGTCCTGCAAGGCACCTTAAAGCTTACCTCCGTGCCTCCCGGACCGCTGGTGATCGTAAGGCCTTCCGGCTGGTTGTAATACAGGCGGATCCTTAAGTTTACGTTAACAAGCCCGAAGCCGCCGCTGCCCTCACTTACAGTGGGCTGCCCCTTCTTCATGCGCTCGTTAAGCTCTTCAAGCTGCTCCGCGGTCATCCCAAGGCCGGTATCCTTTACCGAAAAAACAAGGTAACCATCTTCAAGACGGCCGGAAACACTTATGGTTCCGCCCCCGCGCTTGATCTTAAGGCCATGGTACAGGGCGTTTTCCACCAGCGGCTGCAGCAGCAGTTTCAGTATGTAGTAATCCTTTATCTCATCAGGGATATCGATCTCATATTGCATAATATCCCTGTATCTCGTCTGCTGGATCTTAAGATACCCTTCAATGTGCTTCTTTTCCTGGCTTATGGGGATCCAGTCGGCACCGGAGGAAAGGCTTATCCTGAAAAAGTCGCTCAAAGCGCTTGTAAGGCTGATAACTTCCTCCATATCGCCCGCCTCTGCCTTCCAGACGATGGCATCCAGCGTATTATAAAGGAAATGCGGATTTATCTGTGCCTGCAAAGTCCTAAGCTCCGCTTTTCTTAAGTTTTTGCTGTCCTTTGCGCTCTTGTCCATCATGGTCTTAAGCCTGTCGGCCATGATGTTCACCTGCTGCGTAAGGTTCCTGAGCTCCGTAACGTCCGTGTCCGCAAGCCTCGCATCAAAAGTACCTTCGGCAAGCTTGCCCGCAACCTCTTCAAGGCGCTCTATCGGCTGGCGCACAAAGACCGCCGTTTCCTTCATGGAACGGCTTCTGAACCAGAGCGCCGCCACCACTATCAGCCCTTCTGCCACTGCAGTCAGGATTATCACGACCCTGAGGCTTCCGTTCATCCTTGCGGAAGATGCGATCTCAAGCGCAATATAGTCGTTGAGCATACTGTCCACCAAAGCCGCAACGTCCCGGACTTCCGCAAGGACGCCCTCGCTCTGTACCACGGGGACGTTTGCTTCCATGTTGTCCCGGATCTTGTCCACGTAGTTTTCAAGGGTCTCCATGGTCCTGTTTGCCACTATGAGCGAAAGACGGTTCTCCGGCTTCGTTTTTTCGGTGATGCTCTCTATGGTCTCTTCCACGCGGGCTATCCTGCCGTAAAGGTTGTTGCCCGCAAAGGTTTCCCTGCCGCTTACAATATTCCAGGCCGCACCCGGGATATCCTCCGCCACCTGGGTCTTCAGGCTTGCGATAGTCTCCATCCTGACAATGGCACTGTGGTACTGCCCGGCATAAAACAGCATAAGAACAAGGCTTATGATGATGGGGACAACAAGGAGCAGCACGATCCTGTGGCTCATATCGTTGATCTTCCCGAGTATGCTCTTTTCCTTACGTATCCTCTCCATTTAAGACCTCTCGCTGTAGTCCCGGCCCGTTAACTGCCTTTTTGGACCTTAGTATCCTCTCGGCGCTATCCCTGCGGTGTTCTGCTCGTCCGTGAATATGGCTTCCTCCGGATGGATGACCTCAGCCACTTCCTCGCCGGCTTTAAGCTTTATCACAGTTTCCATAAGGGCCCTTCCAAGCTTCGGGGTGCACTCCACCACGCAGTTGATCTTGCCCTGTTTCAGCACATCTATGGCGTCCTGCCCGCCGTCTATCGAAATTATGATTATGTCCCGGCCGGGCTTTAAGCCCGCCCTTTCTATCTCCGGCAGCGCCCCGAGTGTCATCTCGTCGTTATGACTGAAGACCACATCTATCTTTCTGCCAAAGGAGGATAAAAGCTGGCGCATGCACTCCGCGCCGCGGCTCTTTAAGAAATCGCCGTTTACACTTGTAAGGACCTTCATCCTTTCGTCTTTGCCGATGGTGTCCATAAAACCTGCCTGCCGCTGGCGCATGGGTGTAGAGTTCTCGGTCCCCGTGATCTCCACGATATTCACCTCTTCAAGGTCCAAGGCGTCGGCCTTGCGGATAAGGTATTCCGCGGCCATAACCCCCTCTTTGTAGAAGTCTGACCCGATAAGGCAGGCCGTAAGCCCCTCTCTCTCGGTCTTTATATCCCTGTCCACCAGGATAACCGGTATCCCGGCGTTTTTCGCCTCAAGGAGAACATTGTCCCATCCTTCTTCAACAATGGGAGAAAAGGCGATAACATCTACCTTGTAGGCGATAAACCGCCTTATTGCGGCTATCTGGTTTTCCTGCTTCTGGTTTGCGTTCTCGAGCATAAGTCCCACGCCGTACAGGTCCGCCTGTGTCTCTATATCCCTTGTGTTGCCTATCCTCCAGGCGCTCTCGGATCCAAGCTGGCTAAACCCCAGCAGGAGCCTCGGATCCTTCGGTTTTTCAGGCTTGTCCCCGCAGCCCGCAAGAAGGCCTGCCAACACAAAAAGCACTAAAAGAAGGTATTTCCCGTTTTTGATCATATGTACACCCCTCTCTTTTTTCCCGATCATTTTCATTTTACATAAAAACAGTGAAGTTTCAAACAAAAACTTCACTGTTTCATTAATCTTTATAAAATGCCCGAAAACCCGGCTCTCATTTCTTCATCTTCTCGAAGAACTTGAGCTTAAGATTGGTGTTGTAGAAATCCTTTGTGGAACAGCCCGCTCTGCCGCCGCCCGCACAAGCGCAGGCACAGGCACAAGCGCAGTGGCTTGCGCATGCACAGGAACTGTGTGCGCAGCTGCTCCTTGTGGTGGACCTGGGGGCAGGGATGTTTACAACGTTTACACGAAGGTAGGTGTTCGGCGAAGAGTGATACCTGTAAAGGCCGCTTGTAGCCTTGCCTTTGAGCTCTGTCTCTTCCTTGGGGATATCCTTCTCCTCGATGGTCTCCTCGCTCTTTATGAAGCTGCGGCCGCAATACTCGCAGTTGTTCTTGCCTTCAGGCCTTGCTGCGCCGCAGCCCGGACAGGTGGGGTAATACTCCACTTTTGTACGGGTGATCTTCTTGGTGGTCCCGAGGTTTGCCGTAGAGGAATACTTTTCAATAGCGGAGATGATGACTCCGAATATCACAAAGGCCCAGAATCCAAAGAATATGAGCCCTCCGATGACCGCAGCGCCGTCGATCCCGTCGTCCTCGCTGCTGCCGCCCTTTTCCGTCACGATATATTTGGTGGTGTCGAAACCGTAGGCAGTAGCGTCGTAGGTTACAGAAACTGTTTTTCTCGCATTGTGGCCAAGATTCTCAAATTCCCATGTAAGGAAGCCGTCTTCATTCGCAAACGCGGGTGTGGCGGACTTCATCTTGCCTGCGGTGTCATCCCAGCGGATGATCATCTTTGCGATCTTTATGTCCTTAAACCAGCCCGGTGTGAACTCATACCTGGCTTCTTCGTCAATCACGCTGTACATATAATCCTGACGGATCTTGAACGAGAAATCGACCACTTCGCCTGCGTCGTATCTCTTAAAGAAATTCACTCTTACCACAACTCCGCCGCTTGTCTGCAGTTTCGCGCTCTCGACGTTATCCGATGCCGAGATTACCGTACAGTGGTTGTTCGGAACACCGATCGTTACCCAGAAAACCTTGAATTCCGATGTGTTTTCAAGGGGTTCGAGGAGTTTCCATTTGATGTGGTAATTGATATCGAGCGTTGCATCATCATTGACGGTGATGTCCATCTCATAAAGTTCGATCTTGTCGTAATCGCCTGCCTTTGCGGAAACTGCGGGAAGAAAAGCAAGGAGCAGTGCTGCAAAAGCGATCGCAACAAACGCAAATCTGTTCTTAAAAGCTTTCATGTCACTTTACCTCCCTTATGATCCTGAGCGGACACTCGCAGCGAAGGCCGGAAGCGTACTTCCTGCGCTCCTTGCAGCGATCGCTTTCCCATATCTTTTCCCATTCGTCGGTAAGGATATTGCCCAAAGGCTCATCCGACAGCCAGCTCTGGCAGGGAACAACGTTCCCGGAAGGTGTGACAGCCATGTTGCTCAGGCACGCTCCGCAGTTGGGAGTGCTGATCCCGAGCTCTGTGCAGAAGTCGGAGTCCACCCAGCCGGGAGAAGTGAAGGATATCTCCATGCCGTTTGCGAAGGCGTATTCGACGCTCGCCTTAAGGATCTCCCTGATCTCTGCATTAGTAAGCTGAAGCTTTGCGGATTCGTCGCCTGCAGCGTTTCCGGTGGTAATGAGGCCGGAGCAGGTAACGTAGGTAACCCCCAGCCCATGCAGGAATTTCAGTGTTTCGACATAATCCCTGTTAAGGGTGCAAAGAGGCGTGTTTATGCTGACGCTGAGGCCTGCAGCCAGGGCATTTTTGATACCTGCCACGGTGTCATTGTAGCCCGGCGCACCCACGAGCTTGTTGTGGGTTTCCTCGTTTGCCGAATAAAATGTGATCTGAACG
>JAGDCQ010000289.1 GCA_017958465.1 Lachnospiraceae bacterium | reverse complement strand
TTGTAGATCCACTTTCCGTACATATCAAGCAGGAACACGATACCTCTCGGCGTCGAAGCGGAATCCGCCTCAAGATACTCAAACTCACGCCTGTTGATGAGCGCCATGATGGTCTTCTTGTTAAGACCTTTTTCGATCTCTTTTGCAAGAGCATCCTTTATGATTTTTGCAAACTCCTCTTTACGTACGGGGTCTGCATTCTTTGCCTCCATGGAAACCATGGGCTGGCGAAGGTCTGTGTCCATCCAGCAGCTGAAATCCTCGCAGATGCCGCTTTCCATCACAGCCTGCCATACCGGAGCGCCGTTCTTGCCGATCAGAGTGTCGAGGATGATGCCGCAGGCCGCATTTTCAACGGCTGTTGTCTCATCTCCCACGATAAAGTTGATGGATAAGTACGCCTTATTCTTGTCGTCTTCCTTCTCACCAAGCGGATAAAAGTCCTCAACGTTCCTGTTGGAGCGCGCAGGATCCTGCTTTTTGATCTCGGAATCCGGATCGATTGCGTCGTATCTGGAAAGATAATTCTCGTCCATCCACTCAAGACGTTCCTTAACGTTGAAATCGCCGTAAAGCGCGATATAACTGTTCGAAGGGTGGTAGTACCTCTTGTGGAAAGCAAGGAACTTGTCATATGTGAGGGTGCGGATCACCGCCGGGTCGCCGCCGGAATTGTTACCGTATGTCGTATCCGGGAAGAGGCCCTCAAGACCCTTCTGGTAGAGCACGCGCTCAGGCCTTGACATAGCGCCCTTCATCTCGTTGTAAACAACTCCGTTGTAGAGCAGCTCGCCCTTCTCACCGATATCAAAACGGATGCCTTCCTGGCGGAATATCTCGGGACGCGAATAAATAAGCGGGTGGAACACTGCGTCCATATAAACGCCCATAAGGTTCTCGAAATCCTTGTCGTTGCAGCTTGCAACAGGGTAAAGGGTCCTGTCACCGTAAGTCATTGCGTTAAGGAAGGTGTTGAGCGATCCCTTCACAAGCTCCATAAAGGGATCCTTTACAGGATACTTGTCGGAGCCGCAGAGCACGCTGTGCTCGATGATGTGCGGCACACCCGTGCTGTCCTCTACAGGCGTGCGAAAACCTATCGAAAATGTCTTGTTGTTATCGTCGTTAATAACAAGCGCTACATGCGCACCGCTCTTTTTGTGGCGAAGGAGCATACCGCGGCTCGAAACGTCGGTAAGTTCTTCATTCTTCAGGATCTCATAACTTGAAAGGCTCTCCACGGCCTTTACCATTTCTTCGTACATAAATACTGTCCTCTTCTTTCTTGCGTCCTTCCTACTCAGTACCCCTCTGGAAGGCTCCGCTTGTTTTTCTGTAAAGATAACTCTTATCCGGCGTTATGCCGCTCTCCCACTCATTTTCAAAAGCTTTTATCGCATTTTCCGTCTCCTTTGCGCTCTCCACCGTAAAGTCGAGGCGCACAGCCGAAGGAGCCATCTTTTTGATCTCGGATAGGCTCCCCGCAAGGGTGTAGGTATCCGAATTATGGATAGTCGTGAAACAATACGCACAGTGAGACAGCACAGGCATCTCCTTTTGCATCCTGTCCTTCAGGATGAGAGGCGCCCTGTCCCTTGACCCCTCCTCGTTCTTAAAGCATTTCCCTGCTATCCTGTTCTGGCAGTGGGCAGTCACCATCAGCGGCAAACGCCCGTATACAGGGATCGTAAGGCCCGCAACGCCAAGCTCCTTCCATTCCGCGCCCGAAAGCTCTATGGGCGCCGTAAGGCCGCTGGCTCCGAAGCCAAAGAACTCCTTTGCCTCTTTGTTGAAGACGTAGAGATTATGATCGAATATGATCTCCCTGCCGTCCTTTGCGGCTATATCCGCTATCATCAGGTAGGCGTCAAGGTTTCTGAGAAGGTACCCGCTTACCGCCGGGTTCCTTAACACCCCCTCGAACTTTGAGAGCTTCTCAACCCCGTCTTTCCTAAGGATCCTCGGCAGCGCAAGGAATATCCGCTTGTTCACCTCAAGGATCATATCGCACATATCGTTTATGCTCTCGATGGAGATATCCGTGATGTCGATGTAGATGTCGTCCGCTGAAGACTTTACCGCTGCCTCAAGCTGTGCCGCGGTTGAAACCAGGATCGCAACCCTTGTGCCGCCGGCGCTGTTTTCCGGGGACCTTACCCCGGTTGCCGCACTTTCCACAGCCACTGCCTCAGTTGCTGCGCTCTCTGCACGTTCCCCGGGTACTTCCTTGTCCTCTTCCGGTGCCCAAACCCTCCTGTGGCTCTTAAGCACCTCTTCTTCCAGCTTTTCAAGGGCCTCGCGCCTTATATTGTTCAGCATGCTGACAGGCGCAAACCCGCTACCACCGTTCTCAACGCTTATCTTCTTAAACTCGAAAGGTGTCTCTCCGGCCTTTGAGAGCTTCTCTATCAGGTTTTCGTCTGTAGCGGCACTTGTCTTTGCAGCGTCCACCACAGGCCCCGTAACGGTCACGGAAACGCCCCTGCAGGTACAGGTAAAGGCCATAGGCTCCCCTGTCTTGAAATAAAAGTGTCCCTTGATCCTCACCTTTCTGTCGTTCTTCAGGTAATTCTCCTCAAGCTCCGCAAGAAGAGCGTTGTTGCGGGTCCTGTAAACGTCGTTCCCGGGCGCCACCCCGCTTCCGGACTTAAAGTTCGAATACAGGATATTGCCTGCCTCGTCCCCGGTTCCGAGAGTGAAATCGTAAAGCGTCTTTCCGCCGTCCCTTATCTCAAGGATATCCTGGGGGTTAACATCCCTTGAAAGCCTTATACCGGCGTTTATCCCACGGACGCTCTCCACAGTCCCAACCTTCACTCCGCTGTGGTTCGAGCGCTCCATAGCCATCATCTGTGCTCCGCCGCCAAAGTCGTAAAACCCGTGGCAGAAGCCTCCCCTGTTGTAAAGATCCTGCATCCTCAGGACCAGATCGTTCACAAAGGAAGGGTCCTTTTTCACATAATCCCTGTATCCGGCCTTTCCGAGCTCGCCGTATTTATCGAGGATACGCCTGTAGCTCTCTGTAACGCCCGCTACGTAGCCCGCGCCTTTCATGCGGCCTTCTATCTTGAAGGAGTCGATACCCGCCTCTATGAGGTCGGGAAGGATCTCTGCGGTACAAATATCCTTGGGGCTTAAGTAGTGCAGCTTTTTCCCGTTCATCTCGTATTCGAGACGGCAGGGCTGCGCGCACCTTCCGCGGTTTCCGCTCCTTCCGCCGAACATGCTGCTCATGAAGCACTGCCCGGAATAGCAGTAACAGAGCGCTCCGTGGATAAAGCATTCAAGCTCTAAGTCTGTTCCTTCACGGAAGGCCTTTATCTCGTCGAGGCTAAGCTCACGGGAAGGCACCACTCTTGTTATAAGGGTCTCCCCGGCAAGGGCACGTATTGTTTCCGCTGCTTCAGCGGTGTTCAGAGTCATCTGGGTCGAAAGGTGGATCGGGAGCCCCTTAAAGCGCTCTCCTATGTGCTTTACAACACCCACATCCTGCACGATCACGCCATCTATGCCGCACTCGTAAAAGGGCTTAAGATACGCGTCAAGCTCCTCTATTTCACGGTCTTTCAGCAGTGTGTTCACTGTAAGATATATTTTCTTGTTCTTAAGGTGCAGCCTGTCTATCGCCCGAAGGTAATCCGCAGTTTCGGGATTATCCGCATAGGCACGGGCGCCAAACCTGGTCCCGCCCATATAAACGGCGTCGGCTCCGGCGTTCGCTGCAGCCGTAAGACAATCTATGGAACCCGCAGGCGCGAGTAACTCGGGTAAACTCATTAAAAACCTCCAATGCCTGGCATTACTTTATAAACATCGCATCTCCAAAACTGAAGAACCTGTACTTCATCTCCACAGCCTCCCTGTAGGCTGCAAGCACGTTTTCGCGCCCTGCGAGGGCAGAAACCAGCATGATGAGCGTGGACTCCGGAAGGTGGAAGTTTGTGATCAGGGCGTCAAGCACCTTGAACTTGTAGCCGGGATAAATAAAGATCCCGGTATCCATGCTGCAGGGGTGCACAACACCGTTTGCGTCCGCTGCGGACTCCACTGTCCTGCAGCTAGTGGTGCCAACGCATATAACCCGCTTTCCTGCTGCTTTTGCGGCATTTATAAGGTCTGCCGCCTCCTTTTTTACCTCAATGTGCTCTGTGTGCATATGGTGGTCAAGGATGTTTTCCTCCTTCACAGGCCTGAAGGTCCCAAGGCCCACGTGAAGCGTAACTCTTGCGATCTTAACACCCTTCTGCTCTATCTCCTCAAGCAGCTCCTTAGTAAAGTGAAGGCCCGCCGTCGGAGCCGCTGCCGACCCGTCGTTTACGGCATATACGGTCTGATACCTGTTTTTATCCTTAAGCTTGTGGGTAATGTATGGCGGAAGGGGCATCTCGCCAAGCTTATCGAGGATCTCCTCAAAGATCCCGTCGTACTCAAACTCGATGATCCTGTTGCCTTCCTCGCCTATCTCCTTTACTGTGCCTGTCATAAGCCCGCCAAAGCTTATCTTTGTACCTACAGTTGCGCGCTTTCCGGGCTTTACAAGGGTCTCGAAAGTCCTGTCTGAAAGGCGCTTTAAGAGCAGCACCTCTATCCTTGCGCCGGGGCCCTCCTGTTCGTGCACTTTTTCGCCGTAAAGCCTTGCGGGGATAACCTTTGTATCGTTTATTACAAGGCAGTCGCCGGGCTCAAGGTATCCGGTAATATCGCTGAACACCCTGTGTTCCCGCTCCCCTGTGTTTTTGTCCATAACAAGGAGCCTTGAAGACGAGCGGTCCGCAAGCGGATCCTGGGCTATAAGCTCCTTTGGAAGATCATAATAAAAGTCACTTTTCTTTAATTCCTGCATATCTCAAATCTCTCATTCTTTTCGGTAAGCCGGTAAACTCATGTTTACTGCACCTTACATCCTGTATAGTAATACTCGATTATCTGTTTATAGTTGTACCCGGCTCTTGCCATCCCGGCTGCTCCCGACTGGCTTAAGCCCACACCGTGGCCCCAGCCCATCCCCACAAAATAGAAGGTGTCGGCGTCCGAAGGCGCGGCGGCAGAAAACCCTGTCAGGTTCCCGTCCGATATGGCCACATATTGCTGGATATCCGGCGCCGGAACGCTGTTCCCGCCCCTTTCCGTAAAAAAGCTGTCCGAAAGGCTTACAGTCCCGCTCCCATCTGCTGATACAACAAAGACAACCGCCGGCAGCTCCCCTGCCTTTACGATATCAAACTTCGTGCTCATGAGCCCAAGAACAGTCCTGATCTTTGCAGTCTCCAGTGTTACGCTCTTTAGCGTGCCCTTTATGGTGAGCCTGTTCACTCTTCCGGAGGATGTGACGTTTTCAGCCGTAACATCCGTAACGGCGCCTATGTAGATCCCGGCTCCCTCAAGCTTTGACCTTAGCCGCTCTTTTGTGAATGCCACCACCCAGGGCAGCACTTCAGGCTCCGTTTCGTAGGGATCAGGGACAGACCTTAAATAGTCGTTCTCATAATCCCAGACATCTTTTATGTTCTCGGTGGCTCCGCCGCTGGTAGAGAAGAAAAAGGCCATAATGGTCTTTCCGTCCTTTGTTACCGTCTTACCTTCCGTGGCCCGGACAGCGGCGATGCTCTTTTCCGTCTCAAAACCTGCGCCCTTATAGACCTGGGAATCTGTTGTATCGTCAAGCTGGTAAGGGTTTGAAAGGCTGAAGGAAGGCGAATTGTTCATCTTTGAAACGGCATAGCTCCTTGAAGCCACGGCCTGGGCCTTTTGCGCCTCGAGCGGCCACTCTGTTGCCATCTCGCAGCTTACGGTGCTGTAGAGGTATTCCTCCAGCTCCACCACATTTACGGCTGTCAGGGACGGTTTCCCGTAGCGCCCTATCTCAAGCCTTCCCCTGTAGCTCCTTAGCGACTCGCTTTCACCCGCCGAAAGCTCTAAAACTGCGATACCGCTGCTGTTTTGGTATACAGGCGCAAACTGGAGATAAAGCCCCATAACGCCTGCATCCTCTAATATCGCTCCGTCACCGTATCTTATCATGACACGCTGTCCGTTGTCGGATACCTGCAGATCAAACCCAAGGTCTGTAGCTGCGATCGCCTTGTCGCGGGCGACTTCGGCCTCTGCCTTAGTGCCTCCGCCCACATATAAAAGCCATGTATTTCTGTAGACCGCGCAGGGGTAAGCCTCACCTCCTGCGGCGTTTATCCTGTCTGCAGCCTCCTTTGCCTCCGAAAGCGAAGGAAACTCTTTGTTACAGGCGTAAAAAAAGCCTGCGGCCGGTGTAAACACAAAGCTGCCGCCGGAAAGCACCGCTTCTCCGGCAAATACCCCGTTCACACAATATCCCACAGACACTTTTTGCTGGTTTATCAAAAGACGCGAAACGCCTTCAAAACGCTCTTTTAGGCCGACGCGGACCATCAAAGGCGCGGCTGACACCTTTGGATCAATAAAGCAGAACACACAGATGAGCACCAGGACAAAAAACACCCGGTGCTTAATCGTTGTTGTAGATCTTCTCAAGTTTCGGTTTATAGCGGAACAACGCCTTTCCGATGATCTGACTGTCCATGACATAAGTATTAGTCCACTTTCGCGCATCCCACGAATTTGCCCTGTTATCACCGAGCACAAAGTAGCATCCGCTCGGCACAAGATAAGGGCCGTAATCCGCTGTATCGATAGTACTTACATAGCTTTCCGCAAGCGGGGTCCCGTCTATAAAGATCCTTCCGCCCACAATGTCCACAGTCTCCCCGGGAAGCCCGATCACGCGCTTTACAAAGATCTGGCTCTCGTCGTCCGGGAAATGGAAAACAACTATATCTCCGCGCTCGATCTTGCCAAAAATGAAAGGAAGCTTGGAGACCATAAGCCTGTCATCTATCTTAAGGGTATTCTGCATAGAGCCTGAGACCACTTCTACCTTCATGAGCACAAAAGTGCGCCATAAAAGCGCTATGCAGACGGCAAGCGCTATGTAGAAAACGTAGCTCAGGACCTCGCGAATGATCTTCTTCCTGGTCCACTTTTCTTTTTTCTTTCCCTTGTCCGCTGCGGCCGGCTCTTCTTTTGCCTCTGCCGTAACGTCCGTGCTACGATAGTTTAAGTCTTCCATTCACAGTCAGTCCAGCTTTGCCGGACCATCTCCTATACTTAATACATAGAAATCGGCTTTATAGCCTATCTTTGCAAGATAAGCCTCCGATACGTTTTTGATAAAGCTGTCGATGCATTCGTCCTTTACGATGCTGACGGTGCAGCCGCCAAAGCCTGCGCCTGTCATACGGGAACCTACTCACCCTTCCTGCTTCCAGGAGTTCTCCACAAGTGTGTCCATCTCGATGCCCGTAACCTCGTAATCATCGCGAAGTGAAACGTGGGAAGCGTTCATAAGCTCGCCAAAGAGCTTAATGTCGTTTGCCTTAAGGGCGGCAACTGCCTTAACTGTGCGCTCGTTATCGTAAACGGCGTGCTTTGCTCTGCGCTCCAGCACTTCGTCGTTAATATACTTTCTGATCTCTTCGAATTTCGCACCGTCGATAGAGCCCCAGGACTCCACCTTTTCATGCTCGTTAACGCGTCTTAAAGCCTCTTCGCACTGGCTTCT
>JAGDCQ010000033.1 GCA_017958465.1 Lachnospiraceae bacterium | reverse complement strand
TACTACGAGCAGATTGCCTATACCTACAGCCGGGAACTCAAGAATGATGCGCTCAAGGTTGAGGAGTTCGGAACCTTCTGCAATAACGCAGAGTGATTAAAATGCATAAACGTAAAAAAGCAGGCAAAAACCTGCTTTTTTGTTTATCTATCCTGTTTTTCTATATCTTCCGTATGACCGAGCATTGCGTATGCTTTGTCGTAATGACCTTCTTTTATTTCGTTGTGGATACGCGTGCTTGAGATGTCTTTTCCGTCGTAAGTTACTTTTTCGTGGACTACTACTTCGAAACCGTAACGGGTACCAAGCTCTTTAAGAAGGGCAATATCGCCCTTACCTTTTCGTCCTAACCGAAAGTCCGGACCCACATAGATCCTTTTCATACCAAGCCTTTTAACAAGAAGACTCTTTACAAAACGCCTTGGGCTCATGGCTGCCTCAAGCCGTCCGAACCTGAAAAAAATGATGTAGTCGGGCTCGTATTTCGCGAGAAGCTCTATCTTTCTGCTGTTTGAGCAAATGCTTCCCTCAGCCTCAAGGGGAGTCCCCTTTTTTGCATCAAAAGTAAAAACCACCTTTGTCAAAGGATCGTTTTTAAGCATGGAAAGCAGGCTGTCATGGCCTCTGTGCACACCATCGAATTTGCCTATGGTGACAGCGCTTTCCTTTAACTTCAGTTTTTTTATATTGCTGATGATATTCATAGATTCCTCGGAAACACAACATAAGGATACATATACTTTGCGTGCTCCTTAAGCTCATAAATGGCGCAAAAAACGCCATCTTTATCATACATCCTGTAAAGCCCCGGGGTAACGCTGTCAAAGAGCTTCTTAGGGATCCTGTTGCCGTTCACTAACAGGTGGTTTGCTTCCGCAGAGGTCGCGGTAAGGCATGGGTGAGTATAGACCGAATCGGCAGAAATAAGCTTCTCTTCTATCTCTCCGCTTTTTGCAAGGGCTACAGCCTCCTCAAGAGTAACTGAGTTTTCAATGCCAAATATCCCTACGCGGGTCCTTGTAAGATCACCCATGCAGGCAAATGACCCAAGCTTTTCGCCTATATCGTGGCAAAGGCTCCGGATGTAAGTGCCTTTTGAGCATTCTACGAGAAGGTGGGCTCTTTCAACAGCACCGTCCTTCAAGGAAACATCCTTGATCTCAAGCCGGCTGATCGTTATCTCCTTAGCTTCACGATCTACAACAACACCCTTTCTTGCAAGGTCGTAAAGCCGCTCTCCGTCTTTCCACTTTGCAGAAAACATAGGCGGGACCTGCATTATCGTGCCGCGGAAACTTTCAAGCGAAGCTTCGAGCTCTTCTTTTGTGACTCTTTTGTCCGACTCCGCAACAACATTTCCGGTAATATCATAGCTGTCTGTTTCTTTTCCAAGGATCAGCTCCGCCACATATTCCTTTGTTGTATCCGTAAGAAAGCCGCAGACTTTTGTAGCATTTCCAAAGCAGACCGGCAGGACTCCCGTCGCGTTTGGATCGAGGGTCCCGGTGTGCCCTGTCTTTTCACGCCCGCAAGCATGCTTTAATATACCAATGACCTTACTTGAAGTAAGGCCCTTGGGTTTGTTGACTATTAAAATACCGTTCATTCTTCGTCTGTATCTTCGGATCCTTCGGAGTTTTCCGCGGATTCTTCTTCGTCTGCGGGAAGGGTTGCAGCAACTTCATCGATCTTCCTGCTCATCTCGATGCCGTATGCTATGGAATCGTCCGCGATAAAGCGAAGCTCGGGAGTATTACGCATATTCATGCTGCCTGCAAGCCTGGACCTAAGGAAAGAAGCCGCATTCTTAAGACCTTTAACAGTCTGGGAAAGTTCCTCTTCGGAACCAAGGACGCTTATAAACACTTTTGCGGTCTTAAGATCGGGAGCCACTTCACACCTGGTGATCGATGTGAACGGGTGGATCCTCGGATCTTTAACCTCGGAACGGATGAGCTCGCTTAATTCCTTTTGAACTTCCTGGTTGATCCTTATATTTTTAATACTGTCTTTTCTCATAACTTTTCAACTTTCTTCCGGCCTTCGCGACCGGAAAAGTAAAGGATAAGCCTTTACTTTCTCGGTACTTCGACCATCATGTAGAACTCGGCGATATCGAGCTCCGCAAAATCATTAAACTTCTCAAATACGATACCGCATTCATAGCCTGCAGCAACTTCCTTAACATCATCCTTCATACGCTTAAGGGATGCAACAGGACCGTCGAAGATCTGCTCGCCGCCGCGTGTGATCCTTGCGGATGCGTTACGCATAACCTTACCGTCAAGCACAAAGGAACCTGCAATGTTGCCGATGCCGCTTGCCTTGAATATCTGACGGATCTCCGCATGGCCGATGATCTTCTCTTCGTAGATAGGATCGAGCATGCCCTGCATAGCCTTTTCGATATCCTCGATCGCATTGTAGATGACCCTGTAAAGTCGAAGGTCGACTTTTTCGTGCTCAGCAGTATCCTTTGCGGTATTATCGGGCTTAACGTTGAAGCCGATCATGATAGCGTTTGAAGCGATGGCAAGGTTGACATCGGATTCGTTGATCGCGCCTACGCCGCTGTGGATAATACGGATGGCAACTTCATCATTTGAAAGCTTGAGGAGGCTCTGCTTCATAGCTTCAACGGAACCCTGAACGTCAGCTTTGATGATGATATTAAGCTCTTTGATGTTGCCGGCCTTGATCTGCGAATACAGACCGTCAAGCGAAAGCTTGGCTCTGGTGTCGGCAATGAGCTGCTCTTTGCCCTCTGCGATAAATGCGTCGGCGATAGTCCTTGCTTCTTTTTCATCTGCAGTGACAATAAAGGTGTCGCCTGCGCCCGGAACAGAGTTGAGACCGATGATTTCTACAGGTGTAGAAGGCGTTGCTTCCTTAACTCTTCTGCCCTTGTCATCTGTCATTGCACGTACTTTACCGAAAGCGGAACCGATGGAAATGATATCTCCCTGGTGGAGAGTACCCTTCTGAACAAGGATAGTGGCAACGGGGCCACGGCCCTTGTCAAGCTCGGCCTCGATAACGATACCGCGGGCCATTCTGTTGGGGTTAGCCTTAAGCTCGAGCATATCGGAGGTAAGAAGGACCATTTCAAGAAGGCCTTCGATACCTTCGTGAGTCTTTGCGGAAACAGGCGCAAAGATGGTATCTCCGCCCCAATCCTCGGCTACAAGGCCGTATTCCTTAAGCTCCTGCTTAACTTTATCGATATTTGCGGCAGGCTTGTCAATCTTGTTTACAGCAACGATGATCTGGATGCCTGCTGCTTTTGCGTGGTTGATAGCTTCTATTGTCTGGGGCATTACACCGTC
>JAGDCQ010000001.1 GCA_017958465.1 Lachnospiraceae bacterium | reverse complement strand
CTTGTAGGCAAGGGCCTTCCCATGTTCCTTCCAAACGGCTACACGATCTGGCAGGAGCTTGAAAACTACATCAAAGCTAAAGAGCGTAAGCTGGGCTACCTGCATGTAATGAGCCCCTGTGTAGGCTCTGTGGAGCTTTACAAGACTTCAGGCCACTGGGATCACTACAAGGCAAACATGTTCCCGGCTATGGAAGTTGAAGGCGAGAGCTTTGTCTTACGTCCCATGAACTGCCCTCACCACATGATGATATACGCAAACAAGCCCCACTCCTATAAGGAGCTGCCTATCCGCATCGGCGAGATAGCGCACGACTTCAGGTTCGAGTCCTCGGGTACGCTTAAGGGCATCGAGCGCGGAAGGCACATCTGCCAGAAGGATGCGCACCTGTTCGTAACTCCTGATCAGATCAAGGACGAGGTTGCAAAGGTTGTTGCGCTCATCCGCGATGTATACAAGGATTTCGGCATCACAAACTACCGTTGCGTGCTTTCGCTCCGTGACCCTGCAGATACGGAGAAGTATCACCAGGATGATGAGATGTGGAACAAGGCAGAGAGCGCACTCCGCGAGGTTATGACAGACCTGGGTCTTGATTTCACTGAGGAGATAGGCGAAGCAGCCTTCTACGGCCCCAAGCTTGATGTTAACGTAACTCCCGCCGTTGGCGCAGAGTACACGCTTTCAACATGCCAGCTCGACTTCTGCCTGCCCATGAAATTCAACCTTAAATACATTGACGCAGAGTCAAAGGAGCAGACGCCTGTAGTCCTTCACCGTGCGATCTTAGGCTCTCTGGACCGCTTCATGGCTTACATCATCGAGGAAACAAAGGGTAAGTTCCCGGTTTGGCTTGCGCCTCTCCAGGTTAAGGTCCTTCCCGTTTCCGAGAAAACGATCGATTACGCGCAGAAGGTTTACGAAGCGCTTGATGACGCGGATATCCGCGTAGCGCTTGACGACCGTAACGAGAAGATCGGCTACAAGATCCGCGAGGGTCAGCAGGTTGACCGCGTTCCGTACATGGTCATCACGGGTCCTCAGGAGGTTGAGTCGAATACGATCAGCGTAAGAAGCCGTGATACGGGCGAAACAACGTCCATGACGCTTGATGAGTTCATCGGCAAGGTAAAGAACGAGATAGCAAACAGAACAAGATGATATTTCAATACGGGTGCCCCTGCGGAGAGACCGCAGGGGAGCCTGTAAAAAATGAAAGGATCCACATATGCCTGATAACAGCGGAACGATCATGATGGACGGCGGAAACCGTGACAAGGTCATAGTTCGGACCAGTATCGTAAGTATTGTTACGAACCTGTTCCTTGCAGGCTTTAAGGCCGCTGTGGGCTTTTTCTCCCACTCGATAGCGGTCACGCTTGATGCGGTAAACAACCTGTCGGATTCGGTTTCCTCGATAGTAACCATCGTCGGAACAAAATTAGCAATAAAACCACCGGACAAAAAGCATCCCCTGGGGCACGGGCGCGCGGAGTACCTTACTGCGCTCGTTGTCGCGGTCATCGTGCTTTATGCCGGTGTTACTTCGTTTGTGGAGTCGTTAAAGAAAATACTGAATCCCGAGACGCCTGATTATGCGCCTGTTTCTCTTGTGATAATCGGCGTAGCCGTGCTTACGAAGGTATTGCTCGGAACGTTTGTGATAAAGCGCGGAAAGCGGACAAATTCGGGAGCTCTTGAGGCTTCGGGAAGAGATGCGCTCTTCGACGCGGTCCTTTCGTTCTCTGTTCTTGTAACGGCTTTGATCTTCTTTTTCTTTGGTATATCGCTCGAAGCGTATGTCGGTGCTGCGATCTCCGTATTTATCATTAAATCCGGACTTGAAATGCTCAGCGACACGATAGGAGACATCCTTGGAAAACGCGTCGATACGGCCGTCTCCAAAGAACTGAAGAGTGTGATCTGCGAAGAACCGGGCGTTTTCGGGGCATTTGACGTAGTCCTTAACGATTACGGCCCGAACAGGTATTATGCATCGGCACATGTTGAGCTTTCGGACGATATGAAGGTCGATGAGATAGATGCGCTGACAAGGAGGATCCAGGTCAGGGTATTTGAAAAGACAGGCATCATCCTCACGGCGCTCGGTGTTTATTCCCACAACACATCAAATCCCGAGGTACGCGAAATGCGCAAAAAAGTGACGGAGATAGTCCTTTCGAACAGCTTTGCGCTCCAGATCCACGGCTTTTATGCCGACACAGAGGCAAAGACTATGCGCTTTGACGTTGTATTCGGGTTTGAGATCAAGCCGGAAGACGGGCTTGACATAGTAACAAAAGAGGTTCAGGAAGCTTTTCCGGACTATACGCTCAGTATAGTTGCGGATGTGGACATCACGGACTGACCGGACGTGAGCAACATGAACGCGGTTTTGGCCGCGACAGGGAGGTAAGTTATGGATTTCAAAAAGGACTTGAAAAGGATCATCATTCTTGCGGTTGCTGCCGGAGTTTTCGGCATCTCACTCATCATCGGATTCGTATCGGATTCCTTTGAGAATCTCGGCGGATTCGGCAAAGCCATGAAGCTTTCGGGACCCACGTTCCTGAACGTGCTTATTGCCGTATCGTTCCTGGTTGCGGTAAATTGCCTGATCCAGCTGCTGCTCGGACTTCTTAAAAAAGGCTCGAACCGCTCAAAGACTATGTCTACGGTCATTTCAAGCCTTGTAAAATATGCCGTTGTCATCGTCGGCTTCTGCTGGGTGCTCCGTATCATGGGCGTCAATATCAGCACCATAGTCGCAAGCCTTGGCATTGCAGCCTTAGTCCTTGGATTTGGCGCGGAAAGTCTTATTGCGGACGTGGTAACAGGCTTCTTCTTCCTGTTTGAAAACCAGTTCAACGTCGGAGATATCATCGAGGTTGACGGCTTCAGGGGAACTGTTGAAAGCATCGAG
>JAGDCQ010000288.1 GCA_017958465.1 Lachnospiraceae bacterium | reverse complement strand
CGTCTTGTACAGCAGGGCGGAATTACCGTAGATGAAGTTAAGGCCGATTCCATCGACTTTGCAGTAACTAAGGAACAGCTTGAGGCAGGCGTAAAGATCCGCAAAGGTAAGAAAGTGTTCCACAGAGCGACGTTGTAAAGCGTTAAGCTCTCGCGAAATCACGTATCAGTGGTTTCCGGGGCCGGCTCGCGCCTTAGTGTCGTTTTAACGCAGCGGTACTAAACTCAAAAGGGTTAAGCATTAGCTAACTTGTATCCCAAGTTTCTAAGCTTAACCCTTTTTCGTTAAGTACCGGCTAACGACATATCCCCGGCAACCACTGACACGCAGTCTCGCGAGAGCCCCTGCTCTACAACTTCCCTCCGTTCCACGGGGGATTGATCGTAGTGGCTAATCGCGTGGATTCTTTATCACCATTTCCTGTGAACATCCGGACAATATTCTTTTGATTTTGCGGCTCTGTATTCCACAAAGCATCCGCACACGGTGCACATGCCTTCTGAAAGCCTGTCACACTCCGTACAGGCTGACAGCCGCCTCTCATACTCTTCCGGCTCTGTCTTCTCATCAGCCGGGATAGCTTCAATCGCCTGTTTTAGCGACTCAAAATACTCATTCTTATCAATATCCCGAAGGAGGCATTTTTTACATCTTCTTAAAACTTCTTCGCTCATTGCGCCCTCCGGCCGCTCCTATTGCTTCTTTCCCGTTGTCTGTGCGCCCTTTTCAAGGCAGATCCCGTCCGACTCACGGATGATGGCCGGCCTGTCGCTGCCAGAAGCCTCTGTCTTAAAATACTTTTCGCGCTCGTTAGGCGTAGCAGAGAAATAGCGCATAACGCTCACGCCTTTCCTGAAAAGCTCCTGCTCTATGCGTTCGGTAAGGTCCTTTGTGAAGAGCAGTGCAGCCTCGCGGCTTGGCGCCTCTTCAATATCCTTCCGGTACTTTACCTGCATCTCCTCGAAAAACGGCTTAAGAGCCTCCCAAAGCTCAAACCAGAAGCGGTTTGCCGGATCCTCCTTCAGCCTTGCACGTTTCCTGTTTGTAAGATCAAGCCTCTCCTGCCAGAACTCAAGGTCTGTCTGGTAGATGGCCGCTGTCCCACGGTAGGAAAGCTGCTGGTCGTAGTATTCCTCAGGCGTAAGGAACATATCGTAACCCTCCGGAAGCGTGTAACTGCCGGCCTTGTAGGGGCAAAACTGTGAAACGGCATCATTCAGCGGGTTAAGCACCCGCGCCGCAAGCTGTTGCCTGTATTCGTAGCTCATAAGCCTTCTTGCCTCGGTTTCCTCCCTGAAAGCAAAAAGTTCCGCAACATAACGCAATCCCGTATTTCCTGAAAGGGCAGACTTAATAAGCCCAAGGTTGCGCTCCTCCGCCAGCTGCTTTCTGTATGCGTCGAAGCACTGGGTCTGAAGGCTGCTTATGGCTTTTTTCCCGGCCTTTGCGGCCGCTGCCTGTTTTCTGTTTTCCTCTGCCTGCTTGTCGGCTTCCTTTGTATCCTGGCTCAAAAGCCATACAAACAGCCCCACAAGCGCCATCACAAGGATGATAAGTACGTATTTCACGGGTTAAGCGACTCCCATTTTTTATAATCCGTTTCTACCTGCGCGTTTGCCTTCCACTTCTCAAGAAGCTCCTCAAATCTGGCCTCCTGGCGCGCCAGCACGATCTTCTCCCTGTTTGCCACGGTTGCTTCCTCGTCAAAGGCTTTTATGCATTTAACGATATAGTAGCCGTCACCGGTCTCAAGGACAGGAGAGAATTCGCCGTCCGAAAGGGCCATCACAAGCTCCGAGGCCTCATTGAAGAATCCCGCTCCCGCGTACACTTCCGCTTCTTTGGCCTCCGTGTTCAGAAGGGCAAAACTCAGGAAATCCTTCTTTTCCACCGCCTGGTTACGAAGCTTCTGTACCTGCTCACGCAGGGTTGTGTTTTCCTCCTCCGTAAGGGGCACGCTTGTCCCGCTCTCGGTTTCCTTAAACTTGCTCTTAAAGATATACTGGTATTTCCCGCGGCGTGCCTCTGCATCAGGCACGTTTGTGTCCACGCTCAGCGTCACAGCCTCGTATATCTTGTTGGCGATGATGTTGTTTGTGTAGAGGGTCTTTACGACCGGCTCCGAAATATTGTACTTAAGCAGGTTCTCACGGCCGGCTTTCTCGATAAACTCCCGGGTATACTCCGCTATGTCCCGGTTTTCCTCCTCGTAGAGTTCAACCTCGTACTCGCCTGCGTTCGCGCATATTATCTTAAGCTCGATAAACTCCTCCAGCACCTGCTTTTTCCTTAAGGCTCCGTAGGTTGTCCCGGCCTCGTCAAGCTTTAGCTCCCAGATCCCTTCGCCGTAAAGCTTTTCCGCGGATTCCTTTGCGGAAAGCAGGTACAGCAGGGCCTCACGGTAATCCGATTCTATCCCGTTTACGGAAAGGAGCCTGTTCTCCGAGTAAACCTTTTCCTCAGTATTCTTTTGAAACAGCTTGATATCCGACAGCCCGCAGCCTGCAAGGCAAATGGCCATAAATATCACAGCCGTTATGATCGCTGATCTTTTCATGTTTCTAAACCGATCTCACTCTTTTTCAGTATTGGAGCCTTCGCCAAAGAACATCTCCCTGATGGTCAGAAGAACGCTCTCTGTCTGCTCGAAAAGCAGCTCCGTGGGGCTTTTCTGCGGCCCCTTCTTTGAAGGCGCAAAAATGGTCTGGAGCCTGTAGACAAGCTTTGCGTTGCGGCCCGGCACGTATGTGATCACAGAGTCGTAGCGCTCAAGGAACTTCATAAGCGTGTCGTAGTTGAGCCGCGCCTTATCGTGGAAGATAAAAGTCACCTTCCCGTTCTTGTAGGCAAGGGATATCATATCCACCATATGCGCGTAAGCCTTGAGCAGCGCGATACGGAGCAGGTTTTCCGCCTCCGTCGGGATCTCCCCGAAGCGGTCAAGCAGCTCGTCCTGCATCTCCCTGTAATCCTCAAGCCCTGCTATCTGCGCTATCCTCTTGTAGAGCTCCAGCTTTTGCTTCTCACTCCTAATATAATTTGACGGCAGGGATGCGTCAATATCAAAATCGATCTCCGTGTTAAAGTCCGGCTCCTCTTTCCCTTCATCCTTAAGGTTTTTGATGGCGGCGTTAAGGAGCTTGCAGTAAAGGTCGTAGCCCACGGCCTCTATGTGACCGCTCTGTTCCGCGCCTAGGAGGTTGCCGGCCCCGCGGATCTCAAGGTCACGCATGGCGATCTTAAAGCCCGAGCCAAGCTCCGTAAACTCACGGATGGTGGCAAGGCGCTTCTCTGCATCCTCTTTCAGCATCCTGTCACGCTTGTACATAATGAAGGAATAGGCGGTCCTGTTTGAGCGGCCGACCCTGCCCCTTAGCTGGTAGAGCTGCGAAAGCCCGAGCCTGTCCGCATCGTCTATTATTATGGTGTTTACGTTTGAGATATCAAGGCCTGTCTCGATGATGGTGGTGGAAACCAGCACGTTTATCTCACCGTTTACGAAATCGTACATGATCTTTTCAAGCTGCGCCTCGGACATCCTGCCGTGGGCGTAGCTCACGTTTGCCACAGGCACAAGTTCCTGCACGTGGGCAGCCAGCTCATCAAGGCCGTTCACCCGGTTATAAACGTAGTAAACCTGGCCTCCACGGGCCAATTCCCTAAGGATCGCCTCACGGATCATCTCGTCGTTGTGCTCCATTACAAAGGTCTGGATGGGCATCCTGTCAACAGGAGGTTCGTCCAAAAGGCTCATGTCGCGGATCCCGGTAAGGCTCATATGGAGCGTCCTCGGGATAGGCGTTGCAGAAAGCGTCAGAACGTCCACGTCGGTTCTGAGGCTCTTTATCCGCTCCTTGTGCGAAACTCCGAAACGCTGCTCCTCATCCACTATCAAAAGCCCCAGGTCCTTGAAAGCTATATCCTTCGAAAGAAGCCTGTGAGTGCCTATAACTATGTCAACGGAGCCTTTCCTCAGGCCGTCCGTAATGCGTTTCTGCTCCTTTGCGGTGCGGAACCTCGACATTACCTCGATATTCACGGCGAAATTGTTCATACGCTGGGAGAAGGTGTTGTAGTGCTGCTGGGCAAGGATCGTCGTGGGAACCAGCATTGCCACCTGCTTCCCGTCCTGAACGGCCTTAAACGCCGCACGGAGCGCGATCTCCGTCTTGCCGTAGCCAACGTCGCCGCAGATAAGGCGGTCCATTATCCGCTCGCTCTCCATGTCGCGCTTTGTATCTTCAATCGCCTGGATCTGGTCGTCTGTCTCGTCGAAGGGGAACATCTCCTCAAACTCGCGCTGCCACTCGGTATCTGCCGAAAACCTGTAGCCGTGCCTGTTCTGCCTGAGGGCGTAGAGCTTCACAAGGTCCTCTGCCAGCTCCTTTACGGCCCCGCGCACTTTAGCCTTTGTATGCGTCCATTCCACGGAGTGGAGCTTGTTTAGCTTTGGCTTTTTTGCGTCGGCATCGGCATATTTCTGGATCACGTCAAGACCAGTCGCCGGCAGGAAGAGCACGCCTCCGTCACCGTATTCGATCTTTACGTAATCCCTGCGGACATCATCAACATCAAGCTGCTCGATGCCGCGATAGATCCCGAGGCCGTGGCTTTCGTGAACGATATAGTCCCCGGGATGCAGGTCTGATATGGACACAGCGCCAAAACCATCGTATTTTCGCGCTTTTTTCTTCTTCTTTTTCACGGCCTGTCCGAAAATATCGGACTCCGAGATGATTATAAACTTTATGAGCGGGTATTCAAAGCCCCTGTGAACGCTGCCCTTCGCTACCACGATCTCGCCGGGAACAGGCACCTTGTCGGTGTTTTCCGTGTAAACCGCCGGAATATCGTTTTCCCGCAGGTCCCCCGCAAGCCTTGCGGCTCTTGAAGAGGATGCGGAAAGCAGCACTATCCTGTAGCCGTTCTTTTTCCACTTCTTAAGGTCGGACACCAGGGTTTCAAAGCTGTTGTTATAGGAGCTTGCCCCCTGCACGTTCAGGTTGAATTTAAGCTCAGGCTTGATCTTCGAAAGCTTCTGCTCCATTATGGACAGCATCACGCACCTTGCGTTTGAAACCCGCGCAAAGATCTCGTCCGGCGTAAAAACAGCCTTTGCCTGGGCAGGCAGGATCAGGCCCTTTTCAAGCCTTCCCTTCATACTGTCCGAGAACTCCGTCATTACGGCGTCCCCTTTTTCTATGAGCCTTCCGGGCTCGTCAAGAAAGATGATGGCGTTTTCTCCCTTGAAATAATCGAAAAAGGAAACCGTCTCATCGCAGAAATAGAGGACAAAGCTCTCGATACCCACAAAGTTTCTGAAGTTCTCAAGATTATCCGCAAACTCCTCCACCGTGTGTCTAAGCTTTGCGGCTTCCTCGATCTTTCCGTTCTTTTTGAACTTCTCTTCCTGCTTCTTCTCGTCGTCACGGATCTTTGCGAGGCCCCGAAGGACCGCATCTTCACTGAGGACAAACTCCGAAGCCGGGAAGAGTGTGATCTCCTTCACCCGATCCGCGGAGCGCTGGCTCTCCGCATCAAAGGCCTGGATAGTATCTATCTCGTCGTCCCAAAGGTCGATCCTGTATGGTGTTTCCTCCGTGAGGGGGTAGATATCCACTATGCTTCCGCGAACGGCAAACTGGCCCGGTTCCTCAACCTGGCCTACCCTGTCGTAGCCAAGCTCCGTAACTTCCCGGGAAAACTCCGTTATATCCAGGGTCCCTCCCTCTTTTACGGTCTTGACCTTCCCTGCGATAAAAGCAGCCGGCATCACTTTTTCAAGGCCGGCTTCAAGGGTGGTGACAACAGTAACAGGCTTCCCCGAAAGAAGCCTCTTTACAGTCTTCATGCGCTCCGCCGCAAGGGTCTTGCCGCGGATATCGCCGTTATAGAAAATAATATCCTTTGCGGGATAATAGCATACGTCCCTGTCGTAAAGGCGCAGATCGTCGGTGATCTCCGCTGCCCGCTGCTCGCTGTAGGTAACAACGAGCTTCGCAGGAGTGTCTCCCGCAAGGGCCATAAGGAAATTGCACTTCTGGGACTCTGTGCAGCCGCTGATATACAGGGGCGTCTTCCCGCGCCTCAAGCCTAAAGCCGCGCCGTCAAATTCGCTGTATTCTGTTAATGGTGCGGTAAAAAGCTTCAAGTTATCCTCCAAAGATCAAAGGAGCCTGTCCTTACGGTTATATTTCTCCATCGCAGCCGCGATACCCTTTGTGAAAATGGTCTCGCAGGCCCCGACAACGTCGTTTACGGCATTGCGGATAACAGGCTTTTCCTCCGCGCCGAACCTCCCTAAAACGTAGTCTGCAAGGTCCATATGGAGCGGCTTTTCGCCAACACCCACACGGATCCTTATAAAGCCTTCCGTTCCAAGGTTCTGTATGATGTTCTTCAGCCCGTTGTGGCCGCCCGCACTGCCGCTTGGCCTTATGCGGAGCTGCCCGAGGGGCAGGTTGATATCATCGCAAATAACGATGATATTGTCCGGCGTCACCCGGTAGTACTCAGCGAGCACTCTTAACGACTCGCCGCTCAGATTCATAAAAGTCTGGGGCTTGCAAAGAAGGATCTTCTCGGAGCGGAGATACCCCTTTCCAACCACAGCCCTGGCCTCTTTCTTTTCCACCGGGATCCTCCAGGCCTCAGAAAGGGCCGAAATGGCTTCAAACCCTATATTATGCCGCGTTCCCGCATATTCCTGTGTGGGGTTTCCCAATCCCGCGATAATATACATGTTACCTCCCTGCCCGCGCAGGCGGGCATGCGGGCCGGGCCCGCTATTATTTTACGTATCGGTAATATACACCGTTTTCAGGCGTCACGCCCTTTGCAAAGAACAGCTCCTCCACAGTCACAAGCTGGTAGCCCCGGCTTATAAGCTCCGGCACCACGTACTGCATAGCCTCCACCGTGGATTCGTAAATGTCGTGGCAGAGCACTATATACCCGTCCTTCACGTCATTAAGGATCTCCTCCCGGATCATATCCGTGTTCTTGGTCTCCCAGTCCCTGGAGTCCACGCTCCAGCCTATCATAGGGGCCCCTGCAATTGCGGCAACGTCGCTCGTGTACTCGCCGTAGGGCGGGCGGAGCATTATCACGCCCTTGATCCCAAGATCCCTCAGTTTCTTCTCATTATCGTGTATTTCTTTATATGCGTTGTTTATATCCGTCTTGTTCAGATAAACGTGGTTGAGGGTGTGGTTTGCTATCTGGAAACCGCGTGAATATGCGGCCTGCACCGTATGCGGGTAGTTGTCCAGTTTGTAGCCTACCGTGAAGAATGTAGCCCTGCTGCCGTTCTGTTCGAAAAGGTCCAGCAGCACCTCTGTGTAGCCTTCCAGCGGCCCGTCGTCGAAGGTGATAGCCACCATGGGCTTGTTTTTATAGATGATCCTCCCTCCGGCTCCCACAAAGGTCACGCCGTTGCTGTATGGCGTGGGTGTAGGCTGTGCGGCCTTCTCTCTGTCTTCGGGGGTAGGAGTGGGTGTTGATGTCGGTGTCATAGTTGCAGTAGGTGTCGGTGTCACTGTAGGTGTCGGAGTCGGAGTAGCCGTCGGTGTGGGCGTTACCGTAGGGATCGGCGTCACAGTAGGCGTTGCAGTCACCGTAGGAATGGGAGTTACCGTGGGGGCTTCCGTTACCGAAGGTGTAGGTTGCTCAGTAGGAGTACCCGCAGCTGTAGGCGTTACAGTGGGCGCCTTAGTGGGTTCCTGTGGTTTTGTGGGCTCATGCGTCGGGGTCGGAGGCGCTGTGGGCGCCGGTGTCCCGGTATTCCTTAACGGGACGGCAGCCGTAGGCGACAGCGGGACTATGGCCGAGGCGTTGCCTTTTCTAAGGCCCGCAGTCCTGTCGCTTCCGAGGATCACGGTCAGCACTATCACAAAAACCGTCCCTATCCATAAAGCCCAGATTTTCTTTTTATTTCTGTTCGATCTAGAAGACATGGTACTTAAAAAACATCCTTTATTCAAGACGAATGTCCGGCAGGTTGCCCTGCCGGACCGACTTGTATTACTCTGTCAGATGCGATATCTCTCGCTTTTTTCAACAACGATCTTCGGATGTCCCGGTTCCCCGATATAGGAAGCGCCGGACGCGATGGTCCCCCTGCTCTCCACTATACAGTTCTCGAGATAAACGTTATCGCCTATATAACTGTCGTTAAGCACGATACAGTTGCGGATCGTGGTATTGTTGCCAACGAAAACCTTCTTGAAGAGCACGGAATCCTCTATCGTTCCGTTGATGATACAGCCGCTCGCCAGCAGCGAATTCTTAACGGAAGCGCCCGGATTGTACTTAGCCGGCGGCAGGTCGTCAACCTTCGAATAAATATCGGGATACTGCTTGAAGAAATAATCCCTTACTTCCGGCTTCAAGAAGTCCATATTTGCGTTGTAATAAGCGTCTGCCGACGAAATGCTTGTCCAGTAGCCTTCCATCTCGTAGCAGTAGATCTTCCGCTCTTCTTTGTAACGGATAAGGATGTCGGAAACGAAATCGTAGCGATCCTCGCTTGCCGCCTGCTCGATAAGGTCTATCAGCAACCTTCTCCTTATTATGTAGATACCTGTGGAGATAAGGTCCGAACCGTTCTTTATGGGCTTCTCCACAAAGTTCACGACTCTGTTCTCCTTGTCGGTCTCAATAGAACCGAAGCGGGAAACGTCGACGCCGGGTCCGACGCGCTTTCCGACGATGGTGATATCCGCGCCTGTTTCAATGTGGTACTCTAACACCTTGTTGAAATCAAGCTTGTAGATACCGTCACCGGAGGCTATTGCTACGTAGGGCTCGTGGCTTTTTCTTAAGAAGTCCAGGTTCTGCGCGATGGAATCCGCCGTTCCCCTGTACCAGAAGCTGTTTTCCTGTGTGATGGTGGGGGTGAAGACGAACAGGCCGCCCTGTTTACGTCCGAAATCCCACCATTTTGATGAGCTCAGGTGCTCGTTGAGCGACCTGGAATTATATTGTGTAAGGACCGCAACCCTCTGGATATGCGAGTTGGACATAGAACTCAGGACAAAATCTATCGCCCTGTACGCACCACCCACCGGCATAGCGGCTATCGCACGCTTTGCTGAGAGCTGCAGCATTTTGTTGTTATTGCCGCCCGCAAGGACCAAACCAATCAGCTTCATACCTGTTCACCTGCCTTTACAAGACACTTTCCGCTGGGGAGTGCGGAATTGACATAATCGGAAGCCTCGGTAACACCCTGTATCACTGTGTTCTTCCCGACTATGATCCCGTCCGGGATGGAGGAATCCTCTCCGAGGACAGTCAGGCCATTGCTGTAGATATGCGGCCACTTCTCGTTTTCGACCTCCTCACCCATGCCGAGTGCGCAGTTGTTGCCAACCTTGGAATTCTCGGCAAGGATACCCTTGTGAACCCTTGTATTTCTGCCGACTACGGCATCTTTCATAACTATTGAATCGTAAACCTCGGCGCCTTCTTTAATGATAACGCCCGGTCCTATGACGGAGTTCTTGACCACGCCATAGATCTCCGCGCCTTCACCTATGATGCAGCGCTCAACGTAGCCGTTCTTTCCGATAAACTGCGGCCTGATGGACTCCGCACTTGTGTAGATGCGCCAGAACTCCTCGTAAAGGTTGAACACCGGAACAAGATCGATAAGCTCCATATTTGCTTCCCAGTAGGAGTGGAGCGTTCCGACGTCCTTCCAGTAGCCTGTGAATTCGTATGCGAAAATGCGCTGCCCGTTGTTGTGGCAGTAGGGGATGATATGCTTTCCAAAGTCGCAGCCCGGCTGATCCTTAAGGGTAATGAGAGCGTCGCGAAGGACTTCCCAGTTGAAGATGTAGATACCCATTGAAGCCAGGTTGCTGCGCGGGTTAGCGGGTTTCTCCTCAAACTCGTTTATGCGGGAGTCGTCGTCGGTGATCACAACACCGAAACGGCTTGCTTCCTCGATAGGAACGGGGATGCAGGCGATGGTCACGTCTGCTTTGCGTGATTTATGGAAATCAAGCATGGCCTCATAATCCATTTTATAGATATGATCTCCGCCCAGGATAAGCACGTAGTCCGGATTGTAACGCTCCATATACCGGAGGTTCTGATATATGGCGTTTGCGGTACCGGAGTACCACTCGGCGTTTGTGCTCTTCTCATAAGGAGGCAGGATGGAAACTCCGCCTATGTTCTTATCAAGATCCCACGGGATACCTATGCCTATGTGGGTATTCAGGCGCAAAGGCTGATACTGTGTCAGCACGCCGACTGTATCGATCCCTGAATTGATACAGTTGCTGAGCGCGAAATCAATAATTCGATATTTTGCGCCAAAACCTACAGCAGGCTTTGCCACGGTAGACGTCAAACACCCCAGACGCGACCCCTGGCCGCCCGCAAGAAGCATAGCGATCATCTCTTTCTTAATCATGGCCATGTACCTCTTACTCGTTATTATACGTAATTTTTTTGAATCGCATAAAAATCCATCTGATATTATAACACATTAATACGAAAAAGTAAAAAGGAAATAAGCGCAATTTATTGTTTGTATTGTTTTTTTCTCCAAACAGTGCTATATTTGTGTGGCAAAAGGAATAAAACAGGAGATTGATATCATGTTCTCATTCAGCATAAACGAGCCCTCATGGGTTCATTTCATAGGGATAGGCGGCGTAAGCATGAGCGGCCTTGCGGAGCTTCTCGTATCAAGAGGCTTCACGGTTTCCGGCTCGGATTCAAAGGCCTCAAAAACCACAGAACACCTTGAATCCCTCGGTATAAAGGTCTTCATCGGCAACCTTGCTTCAAATATATCGGGCAAGGAGGATGTAGTAGTCTACACCGCTGCCGTCCACCCGGACAACGAGGAGTTGTGCGCCGCAAGGGATAAGGGTATCCCGCTCCTCACAAGAGCGGAGCTCCTCGGCCTTATAATGAAGGGCTACAAGGATGCGGTAAATATCGCCGGGACCCACGGAAAGACAACCACCACGTCCATGCTGGCCTCAATAGAGCTGGCCTCCGGCTTCGACCCCACAGTCCTTGTGGGTGGCGACTTCCCGGGGATAGGCGGGAACTTAAGGGTCGGAAAGACCCCTCATTTCGTTGCCGAAGCCTGTGAGTACACCAACAGTTTCCTCAGCTTTTTCCCTGCACACGAGATAATAATGAACATTGAAGAGGATCACCTGGACTTCTTCAAGGATATAAACGATATAAGAAACTCCTTCAGGCGGTTTATGGAGCTTGTCCCGGAGGGCGGTATCCTGCTGATAAACGGCGCGATCCCCGATGTAGCCGGGCTTACAAAGGGGCTAAAGGCAAAAGTCTTGTACTTTGGCCTTGAAGCGGACAGCACTGTCCCCCTGGATTACACCGCAAGAAACATATCTTACGACGAGCTGGGACTTGGCTCCTTTACCCTTGTAAACGTTAAGGAAGGCAGGCCCGTGACCGACATAAAGCTTTCCGTATGCGGAGCCCACAACCT
>JAGDCQ010000287.1 GCA_017958465.1 Lachnospiraceae bacterium | reverse complement strand
CGGCGGACTGAAAGAAAGCGAGTACAGAGCCGCTCTTTCGGAAAAGCTCGAGCTTGTTGAGACCACAAGCCAGAGGCAGAACTATGCCGAAACCTTCAGTTACTACTGTGCCATCCGTGCCATAATGCGGCAAAAAGGCTTTGTTTTCCGCAACGAATTTTTGGACGACGCCGACAAAACGCTTTACGAAGAGCAGTATTATGAGCAATACTACACCATCCAGCGAACACTTTTCACCGGCGGTTACCGCATATATACCTCCATTGATCCCGAATTGCAGGAAAAGCTCCAGGCCTCTCTTGACAAGGAGCTTGACGGTTTTAACGAAACTGACGAGAACGGGACCTACACCCTTCAAGGCTCCGCTGTGTGCATAGATAACGAGACAGGGCGTGTTTGCGCGATCATAGGCGGGAGAAGCCAGGAAACGACAGGCTACACCCTTAACCGCGCTTATCAGTCCTTCAGACAGACCGGCAGCTCGACAAAGCCGCTTATCATCTACACCCCGCTGTTTGAGCGCGGGACAAGCCCGGAAGACAGGGTGCTTGACGAATACTTTGAGGGCGGGCCCAAAAACTCAGGCAACTATTATTACGGCGATATCTCCGTGCGCGAGGCTGTGGGCGTTTCCGCAAACACCGTAGCCTGGAAGCTCTTCACGGAGCTGACTCCGAAGGTTGGCCTCTCGTACCTGCTGAAGATGGGCTTTTCCCATATAGTTTCAAGCGACTATTACCCTGCAACCTCGCTTGGCGGCTTCACATATGGCGCAAGCGCGGTAGAGATGGCTTCCGCCTTCGCAACACTTGAAAATGACGGGATCTGGCGGACCCCCACGTGCATCATCTCCATCCGGGATGCCGAAGGGAAGACCATCGTTGCAGACCCTGTAGAGTCCAAGCGGGTTTACGGGCAGAACGCAGCCCGCACCATGACAGATGTTATGATAGATGTTATGAAAACAGGCACCGGCCACAACCTTAAGCTTTCTAACGCCATCAGCGCAGGAAAGACCGGGACCGCAACAAACCAGTGCGACGGCTGGTTTGCGGGCTACACAAGGTACTACACCACTGCCGTCTGGATCGGATACGACTACCCGAAAAAGCTTGAAGGCCTGACAGGCAACAGCTATCCCGGGCACGTCTGGAAGAACTTTATGGAGGAGATCCACGAAGGCCTTGAACCCCTTGCTTTTGAGGAGTTTACGGATCCCGCAGGGCCAAAGAAGGATCCGGAAGATGAGCCGTCTTCCTATTATCCGGCTTTTGACGCCTTTGGAAACCCCATAGACCCGGAGACAGGCCTCCCTTACCCGACTCCAACGCCTCTTCCTGAGCAGGAAGAGCCAGAGGGCGGCACAGAAACAAACGAAAAGAACTAACCTGCAAACCAATGCAGGACCCGAGAAAGTGAATATCCATGATAATAGACACACACGCGCACTATGACGATGAAAAATACGACGAGGACCGGGAGGAGCTTTTAGCCTCCTTTTGGGCAGGCGGCGTCTCGAAGGTTATCAACATGGGGACCCGCATTGAGACCAGTCTGTCCACAGTGGAACTGGCTAAGACACATGAAAATGTTTATGCTGCGGTAGGTATCCACCCGGAGGAACTCGAAGGGCTTGTACCCGACTATATCTCTGTCCTTTGGGGCCTCACCGCTGAAAAAAAGGTGGTGATGATAGGCGAGATAGGCCTTGATTACTACTGGGACAAGGACCACAAAGAGGAGCAGAAAAAGGTGTTCCGCGAGCAATTGCAGCTTGCGGCAAGGCTTGGGCTCCCTGTGTCGATCCATAGCCGTGAAGCGGCAGAAGACACCATAAACATCCTTGAAGAAGAGGTTGCCGCAGCAACAGCAAAAGGGCAGCGGCTTACCGGGATCCTGCATTGCTTTGGCTACAGCACGGAGATGGCTAAGCGTTTTATTTCCTTAGGTTTTCTTCTTGGGATCGGTGGTGTCTGCACCTTCAAAAACTCAAAAAAGCTGAAAGAAACGATAAAAGAGATCCCCCTTGAAAAGCTCGTCCTTGAAACGGATGCGCCATACCTGGCGCCGGAGCCCTACAGGGGGAAAAGAAACAGTTCACTGTATATAGATTTTGTTGCGGCTGCCATAGCAGATCTTAAGGGGATAGAAAAGGCAGAAGTCCTCGCAAAAACAGAGGAAAACGCCCTGAAGCTCATACCCGGGCTTTCCGCGGGCTGAACCTTAACGCAGCCCCGCGACTTTCCGCGGACTGAGCCTTAACGCAGCCCGCAGGCTCCTCTCAACCCTCACAAAGAGCGTTTGCAAGAGCCGCAAAGTCGCTAAGGCCAAGGGTTTCGCCCCTGACGGATGGCGAAAGGCCGCACTCCTCAAAAGCCTTAAGGAGCTCTTCCTTGGTGCGGTTTATGTTATCTCCTGTTGAAAGGCCGTTCAGGAGCGTCTTTCTGCGTTTGTTGAAGGATGCCCGGATAAGCGCGAACATAAGCTTTTCATCCTTAACTTCTACCTGGGGCTTTAAGTGCCTCTTTAGGCATAAAACGGCGGAATCCACGTTTGGCCTTGGCATAAAGCAGTTCATAGGCACGTTTGCCGCTATGGAAGGCGTGGTGTAATACTGCACCGCAAGCGTGATCGCACCGTAGTCAGGTGTCCCGGGCTTTGCCTGCAGGCGCTCCGCCACCTCTTTTTGCACCATAACGGTCATACTCTCGACCGGCGCCCCGCTTTCGAGAACTTGCATGACTATGGGGGTGGTGATATAATACGGGAGGTTGGCAACTACCTTTGTAAAGCGCTTTGGCGCGTGCTCTTCAATGATCTTTGCAAGGTCGAGTTTGAGCACGTCCGCATTTATGACCGTCACATTGTCGTAATCCTTAAGAGTATCGTTTTCAAGGATGGGAATGAGGTTCCTGTCTATCTCGATAGCAAGGACTTCCCCCGCTGCCTCGCAAAGGTACTGCGTAAGCGTCCCTATCCCCGGCCCTATCTCTATCACAAGATCGTCCCGGGTGATATCCGCCGCGGCAACTATCTTTTCAAGAACATGGGTATCTATCAGGAAGTTCTGCCCGAATTTCTTCTGAAAACTGATATTGTATTTTTGAAGGACCGCTATGGTGTTCTGCGGAATTCCAAGGTATGCCATGTTTACCCTCTTATCAAAAAGTATTGCGCTGTGATCGCCTTTGGCCGCAAAACCCGTTGCCGGAGGCCCTTACGCGATCATCACACTAGGTATAATAACACATTATCTGAAAAAGGACTACTATGAAAAAGAACGGAGTATATTTTAAAAAACAGGCGGAATCCGTAGCAGACCCCGAAAACAAGAACGAAGACCTGCGCAGGAAGGGCATTTTCACTGCCCTTGTCTACATTGCAATAACCCTGGCCGCAATAGTCATTTTTGTGGTCGTCCGTTCTAACGGCGAGCACAACCTTGTAGCGCTGCTGCTGGCCCTTGCCATAGCCGTGACCTGCGTTGAGGTTTACTGGTCAAACCCCGACAAAAAGGCCTACGTTCTGTGGAAAAAGCTGTTTAACAAAGACTGAACCGCGAGAGCCCCGCTCCCGCAAAAAGGATAGATCATGTTTACAAGACGCCATCTTACAAACGAATTGAAAAACTTTGCCCTTGCGCCCACGTTCTACGTGTTTGTGCTTGGGATCCTCGTTATGATGTTCGCTGTGTTTTTCCCCTTTGTTACGGAGAAAGCGAAGGAGGAGCTCGAGATCTTAAGCGGAGACACTTTAGGCTTTGCATATGCCAGGGTCTTTGCAGGGAGGCTCGGGGACCTCATCCTTTTCCTGCCCTGCTTTGCTGTGTCCACAGCCGCTGTACGGGATAAAGAAGCAAGAAAACGCGGCGGGACCGTGCTAAGGGACGGGCTCGACCCGGTGGGAGCTGTCCTGGTGCGCTTCTTTGCGGAGCTTATCCTGCTCTTCATCCCGCTTTTCCTTGCCTGTTTTTATATGTTCAGCACAAACGCCGGAAGAGGCGTTCCCGGATCCTATACCTTCCTTACCACCCTGTTCTTCTTTGTGCTTCCCGCACTTTTGTTTGAGGTGGCGCTTTCCCTCGCTGCAACGGAGTGGACCGGTGTGTGTGTCCCCGGGATCCTCCTTTCCCTCGTGGTCTGGGTGTTCTCCCTTGGATCAACCGCCGGCACCGGGGATTACAACTCCTGCATAGCCGTGCGCCACACGGAGCTTGGCGCTTTTAACGATTATAATTCTAACCTTACGACGCTTCTCATAAACAGGCTCGTAGTAACTCTCCTTGCGGCAATACTGCTGTTTGCGGCAGTAAAGGGCAACGAATTCAGAAGGAAGGCAAACAGGCCGTGAAACCCATTAATATCTACGCACTCACACGGATCAGGGATAAGGATGAACTGGATCGCTTCGAACGCCAAATGTCGATGCGACGGGCCTTTTTGCGCATCCGTGAGTGGGAGGTTGACGGTTTAAGGACCTTTATAGACAGGCTTTCCGCTCATCTCGACACAGCCTTTGAGCTTGAGTTTTTCTACTCTTTCACCATGCCTAAGCTAGGCAAGGAGTTCGACCTTTTGCGGGTAAACGACGAGTATATCGTAAATATCGAGATAAAAAGCCGCGAGGTTACGGAAGAAGCCATCAAAAAGCAGCTTCTGATAAACAGGTATTACCTTTCCACCATCGGACGTAATGCTTTTTTCTACACATATATCAGCGACACCGGCCGTCTCATCCGCCTTTCAAACAGCGGGAAAACGGTGGAATCCTCCTTCGAGGAGCTTTCTTCCGTCCTTGAAAAGCAGAAAGACTGCTATACAGGCGACATTGAGCTGCTTTTCAAAGAGGACCGGTATCTGATCTCGCCCCTGACGGATCCCGCGCGTTTCCTGCGCGGCGAGTATTTCCTCACAAACCAGCAGAACGATATTAAACGCCAGATACT
>JAGDCQ010000286.1 GCA_017958465.1 Lachnospiraceae bacterium | reverse complement strand
GGTACTTTTTCATTTTCTCTCGGACTCTGACCATAAAGCGTCGACCGGGGGCCATTCTTCGGTTTTTGAGAGATAGACTCTGTCTACCTTGAATTCCGAGGCTTTGGCTCTTATGGTGAAGAGCCGCTCCCCGGCGGGGATATCTGCTACTGCCACTATCATCCACAGCCAGTTTTGCTTTGTGCCGTAGTTAAAGAGCCTGCCCTTTGCAATCATCTCCTCCTGCGGGATCTCCCTGCCGTCGATTGCTATCCCCACGCGGGCGTTGCGCTCGTCATCGTATTTTAAGAGCAGCCAGACGTTGTACTTCCCGCCTGTGGCGTAGATCCTGTAATTGAGGGAAGGCTCGTCCCCGGGCTCAAAGTACAGCTCATACCCCGGAACATACATAGCGAGGCCTGTCCTGCCGTCTGTTTCAGAGTTTGTGTGTTCAAAGCCGATGCCGTTGCGGGACGGGAGCATATAGGCGTTTGCGGAGTTTTCCAGTGCATACTCCGTTCCAAAGCAGATCTTTCCGTCATTTTCAAAGAAGATGCCGCTGTCGAAGCGCTCAAATACATTCTTTGTTCCATCCGGCTTTACAGCGTACTTTGGCACGCCAAGGGCTGTCTGCTTTATAACGGTATTCTTAAGATAAGTCCTGTTCTTGCCCCAGAAAGCCTTGTCGCACACGATAACGTCGGGAAGGGGCGGGGTCTTGCAGGCAAAAAGCCTTGTGCAGAGGGCATCCAGCGCATCTGTCTCCGGGTCATACACTGCTTCGCCGCTTTCGGGCGAGGGGTTGTATACAGGGTGGAAGCTCTCAAGAGGTCCAAGATTAGAGGGTGTAAAGCCCTTTGTGTATATTACGAGCTTTGAAAAAGCAGCATATCTGTCTATCGAAACGACGGTGATGGTGTGTGTGCCTGCTTCAAGTGGCGGCAGTTCAAGGTACATCTTTTCTACGTTGTTCATGACGTTTTCGCGCCAGCTGCCCCGCCACTCGTCGTTTGCCTCTGTTTCAAGGGTTCCCGCCTCTTTGCCGTCCACAAGGATGCCAAGCCTTATCCTGCCTACAGAATTGAGGGAAGGGAACCTGTAGAGCTCCAGGGTAAAGGTGCCGGAAGTTGCAGTCTTAAAGGCATATTCAACGCTTCCGCCATCTGCTTCAAGAAGGCTTCCTTCGTAGCGCCCGGCATCTTTTATGACCTTAAAGCCTGTGTTTCTCTCATAATGCTCAGCAAGGATCGAAACAACTCCGTCACTCTCGATAAAACAGGAGGTGCCAAAGGACCCGGAAACGGGTGAAGCGCAAGGTTCAGGTGAGGTGCAGGATCCTGTTGAAACGCAAGGGTCGAGTGAGTTGCAAGTATCAGGCGAGGTGCAGGGGCCTGTTGAAGTACCAGTTGCGGGTGAATTGCAGGGTTCAGCGCCGGTTGTGCTGCAGGCAGGGGTCCCCGCCAACCTTTCCTCACCACCCTTCGCCCCATCCAGCACAAGCGCCGGGCGGCCGGCGGGGTAAAGCGCCGTCACGGGCGGGCGGAACTCCTCCGGTGTCAGCACCCTGTTCCACTTTCCGCCCTGCATCACGCGGTTGTAGTAATACAGCAGCTTTCGCTTGTTCTCGTCAAAACGGCGCAGCAGCGCCACAGCCTCTTCGGCCTCTGCAAAGCGCCCCTCCCTGTACATCAGGCGGCTCCTGTCCCCAAAATAGTAGGAAGCGTAAATGAAGTAGGCCGCAAAGATCCTGACAGCGAAGGTCTGAAGAAAGGCGTCCTTCTCCTCTTCTCTCACACGGTCGTAAAGCGAAAGGGTGCGGGTAAACAGGGACTTCAACCTGTTCATACGCCGCGCGGCCTCGTTTCCGAAGGCGGTCTGCGAGAAAACATCGGAACGCATATGCTCCACCTTCCGGACGTTGGCAAGCTGCAGGAAGGAGCTGAAAATATCGGCGGTTTCGGGGCCAAAGCCACCTGAGAAATTGCTGTTTATAAACCTGCTGATGAAGGCCTTTGTATCCGCGGTGCGGACCTCATTGCGCTCCACCTCCCAGGCGTAGGTAAGGCAGAACTCAATGTCCGGCTCGAGGGGCTTTATCGCCCCGACGTTGAACACCCAGAGATTCCTGATGCCGTTATCGTAGGCCTTTTTGAGCTCGTTCTTTATGTGCGCGAAGGGCATGGAATTGTAGAAAAGCCAGGACATGCCTGGACGCGCCCAGTATGAGATGTGGTAATAAAGCCCGTGCCCGCCCGGACGCTTCTGCTCCGATGCGTTCGGGTAGCGGCGCATATAGCCGAAGTTGTCGTTCACCCATATGAGAGTGATGTCCTCCGGCACCTTAAGCCCCAAGTCGTACAGATTCATCACCTCTTTGTAGGGCACAAAGATCCTCGGAGCCCCGGGATTGCCGTATTTTTCGATAAGCTCCGCCTGGTCTGCCATCACCTTTTCCAGGAGTTTCAGCTTTTCCTGCCTTACCTCCTCTTCCGAAAGTGCCTTGTTTTCCGTGATCTTCCGGGTGATGAAGCCGGAGTCGTGGATCCCGCGCATCCCGAGGGTGTAGCATACGTCGTAGTTTTTGTTCTGCTCAAGGCTCCCGATCCAGTATTTTTTGATGATATCGCGGTTTTCGCCGTCAACAGAGTAGTCGTATTCCGCGTTTTCGCAACCGTTCGCCTTTTTCCAGGGCTCCCACTCATTCTGGTTGCTGCGCAGGAGCATATCGCAGTGGGAGGTCCCGACGGTTATTCCCATGCAGTCCGCAAGGCGCCCATTTTCCGGGTCTGCGTTAAAGGCGTTTACGTGCATGGCGGGCCAGATGTAGTTTGCCTTAAGGCGGAGCAGCAGCTCGAAAATCTTCTCGTATGCCTCGGGGCCTATGGTCTCAGAGCCAAAATACTGCTGAGCCCAGGCCTCAAGCTCTTCTTCGTCGTTTATAAAGATCCCGCGGTATTTTACAGACGGGTGGTCGGACAGGGTAAAGCCCTCAGGAAGCGACACTGCGTCTCTCTTTTTGACGGGAACGTCCGCAAACCAGTGCCAGGGCGAAACCCCAAAAATCCCGGAAAGCTCGTAAAGTCCATAGATGGTGCCCCTGCGTCTTGCGCCGCACACGTAAAGCCTCCCCTCCTCTACAAGGCAGGAGTAAGCCTCCCAGATAAGCCTCCCGTTTATATCAAAGAGTTTGCGGGCACAGGCTTCAAGGCCCTTGAAAGGCAGAGTTTTGGCCGGGTCCGCGTTTTTACCCGCGTTTTCGAAAGTGGTTGATAAGGCTTCAAGAGACTCCTCTTCCACTGTGAAAACGAAGACTTTTTGGTTGTTCCCCTCGCCGTCCAAAGAGCCTGAAAGCGTAGCTTTTGCGCCGCACACGCGCTCAAGATCCCTGCAAAAGTTCGCGGCAGCGATCCTTACGGCTGAATTTTCTTTATCGCCCAGAAATACTGATGTTTCGACATTTTTTGAAAAAGTGATCCCCATAAATATCCTTCCCGCATATAAAATATTTTAGCTATAATATACTCTTTTCAAAGCAAAAGTGCTACAATAAAAACCAAAGTATTTTACATGGAGAAAGATATATGGGAAAGTTATTGTTATTGCCTGTGTTTTTGCTGATAGCCCTGTGTTTTGCGGCTTGCGGAAAGCAGGAGCCCGGGGAACCTAAGGAGCAGGGCGGCTACACGCTAAAGCTCACCTGCGACAAGGACGCCGTCACTACGCCTGAAAACGGGGCGGAACCTGCGCAGGCTGTTGTAACGGCAAAGCTGTATGACAGCAATATGAAGGAGGTGGAATGGACCGGTCTCACTTCATACTGGAGCGCTGAAAGTGCTTCTGATGCAGGGTATACCCTGAAGGTTGTGGACGGTGACCCGCCCATCAATCCACCGGAGAAGCGCCAGGCCATATTGTACGTGGATCCGTCGTTCAACTACGGAGACATCAACGGGCAGGACGTCATCATCAAAGTGCGCATGGAGACCATGATAGAGAAGGAATTTGTGGCTGAGGCAAGCGTCACGGTCCATGTGAACATGCCGGAAAGCGACAAAGAAATATCTCCTTCGCCCACAGGCGCTGAAGAGACCGCTGTTTACGATATCCCCCGCGACCTTGACGAAGCAGCTTACTGCGTTGTTATTTCGGGTGATAAAGTTGCCGGGAGCACTGTTACCGTGCCGGTTTCGGAGATGGCAGGCTACCACACGGGGAGTATCTTCCAGGTTACGCGCCTCTTTAGTGACAACAAGGTGGACTCCTTTGATGTGACCGAAAATGCAGGAAACATAGGGTTTGCTACGGATGGCGCAGTAAAGATCGAGGTTTCACCTGTATTCAGGTTTGTTTTCGGAACCCAGAAAAACGAGGTCAGCCCCTCCGACATAAACGTCAAAGCGGCTGAAACCTACGATATTTCCGCGCTTTACGGGTTCTGCGGCGCTGTGGACAACGGCAAGGGATACGTTCATTTCAAGGGGAGCCCTCCAAGCTTTGTGATCGCTGTCCCGAAGGGTTTTTACAATGTTACTCTTACTAAAGCCGAAACAGGCAGATCCTCTGTTCTTGTGAACGGCGGAGCTCTCGGCTGCAACGTTGGGATCGGCGGTGGCGCCGGCCGCGAGGGGACAAAGCCTTACATCTACTATATGGAGGATGTCTGCGTTTCCGGCAGTACGCTTCGGATCTCCATGGGCGAGAAAGATACTGATATTGCGGCTCTCGAGGTAAGGCGCGCAACAGGCCTTGCCCCGCGGAAGACACATATATACCTTGGCGGCGACTCCACGGCTTCGGCCTACTACCCCATCGAAACGAGCGAACCCGCTCCCGGCCGCGCAAAGACGGGCTTTGGTCAGACGCTGTGCCAGTTTGTGACCGCGGATACAGCCATAACAAACCTTGGCTCCGGCGGGACTTACGCAAAATCCTGGTACGAGATCGCTTTCGAAGGCGTGCGGAAACACGCGCAGCCCGGGGATGTTTTCGTGATCATGGAAGGGATCAACGACCAGTCCTACTCTAATGTTGACGAAATGGTGGAATATCTTTCAAAGATGGTGGACGAATGCCGCGCTATGGGCGTTGTGCCCGTGCTCTGCACCCCCATGCAGTCGCCGAAGTTCTGGCGAAGCGACAAGGGCAAGGACCTTTCTGAATTTGAAAACCCGCAGGGCGGCGGAAAAGCCGGTTTTATGGCCGGGATCCGCAAGTTAGCTTTAGACAAAGGAGTTTTCCTGATAGATGTGGCGGATATCACCAGTAAGATGTACGGAACCCTCGGAAGGTCGTTTGTTGCGCAGAACTTCCACCTGTACAACAAGGCCACAGGCACGGAGGAGGACACGCTCCACCTTTCATACGAGGGCGCAAAGAACATAGCGGGGATAATTGCTACCGGCCTTTACAGGCTGCAGGAAAGCGGCGAGAAGGACGGCGCTGGCGCTGTTGTGAGCGGGCTCACGTTCAATGCGCTCGGGACTGCCTCCTACAGCTACACTGACGCTTCCGGAGCAGCTGCAACCTACTCGTTCGAGCGTATAGAAGCCGTTTACAGAAGGTACGGTGAACGGTAAAAAAGTTTCAGGGCTGTTTTGTAATAACACTCTTCTGCTTTCGCTAGCGCCTCATTTAGCGGCGTTTCTTCATCGACAAGAGTAAATACGTTTTTCAGACCAAGTTTAGAAATAAGGGTATCAGAGGCGTCTACGGAGCCGCAAATGGCTGCCACCGGGACGCCTTTTTTCTTTGCAATTTTTGCGACGCCGCTTACAACCTTGCCTTTCAGGCTCTGTGCGTCAAGGCGTCCCTCTCCTGTTATGACAAGGTCTGCATTTTCAAGGGCTTCGCTGAAACCGGCAAGGTCAAGGACAGTCTCGATCCCGGACTGCATCTTTCCCCCAAGGAACAGCGAAAGCGCAGCTCCAAGGCCGCCTGCGGCACCTGCCCCTTTGATCCAGTCGGGGTCGATGCCGTAATTCTTGAGGATGATGCTTTTGTAATTTTGCATCCCGGATTCAAGGGTTGCAAGGATTGCGGAAACACGCTGATCCGGAGGTTGCTGTGTGTTCTGCAGGTTCTGTGGGTTCTGTGGGTTTTGTGGGATCTGCAGACTCTGTAGGATTTGTGGAATCTGTGTGTTCTGCATTATCTGCACAGGAGCGCCGGCGGGCG
>JAGDCQ010000285.1 GCA_017958465.1 Lachnospiraceae bacterium | reverse complement strand
GTGGTTGTGTTAGCTTCCGTTTTCGCTTTCTTAAAGAAGCTTTTGTACCTTAAACCGTGCGTTTTTGCCGTTAGGGGTACACTTTAGCTTCCGTTTTCGCTTTATTAAAGAAGCTTTTGTACCTTAAACCGGGCATTCTAGCCGTTAGGGGTACAGTTTAGCTTCCGTTTTCGCTTTCCAAAAGAAACTCTTGTACCTTAAACCGTGCATTCTAGCCGCCAGGGGTACAGTTTGGCTTCAGTTTTTACTTTCTCAAAGAAATTATTGTACCTTAAACAGCGATTTCTGCCCGTTTAAGGTACACTTCCATCTTAAACAGACGGGATACAGCTCCCTTTCACGTTCAGCAGCCTCGTGTCGGCTTCAACCGGAGCCCCATCACCTGCGGAAACATACGCTTCCCGGTAGACTGCACACCAGGAAGGCGAGGGGTGCCGGGCAGTGGGCAAACTGATAGGCGGAGCCCTTAGGTTGTTCCAAGCCGAGTAGGGCCCGTGCGGTTAAACCGCTAAGGGCCCGTTAAGCGAGGCGCCGGAAGAACCTTAGTCGCGGAGCCGTTGTTTGCACACCGCCCGACGTCGCTCGCCTTCCGGCGAACAGAGCCATTTTTTGTCCACCACACGGCGGCCATCGCCTTCCGGGGCTGAGGCAACCACAGAACCGTCCCCCGATTCAATACCGGGTCAAAACAATTTTCCATTGTAAAAAGCTCACCTGTGTGATACGATTTCTTTATAGACTAACTATCGGGAGAAGGTTTATGAAAAGAGAAGACTACTTAAAATGGGATGAATACTTCATGGGGATCGCCCTGCTGTCCGCCGGACGCAGTAAAGACCCGAACACCAGCGTCGGAGCCTGCATCGTCAGTCAGGATAACCGCATCCTGTCCGTGGGCTACAACGGAATGCCCCGCGGCTGCTCGGACGATGAGTATCCTTGGGAGCGTGTTGGCGGCAACCTTGAGACAAAATACTTCTATGTTTGCCATGCCGAGCTTAACGCCATCTTAAACTACACCGGTTCCGACATCAAAGGCGCAAAAGTCTACACTACACTCTTCCCCTGCAACGAATGTACAAAAGCCCTGATCCAGAGCGGCGTTTCTGAGGTCATCTACCTCTCGGATAAGTACGCCACAACAGACTCCACCATCGCTGCAAAGCGCATGTTCGCATCCGCAGGAGTAAGATGCCGTTCTTATGAACATGCGGGTAAGACCTTTACCCTGGAATTATAATTTAGATCCGAAAGCCCCTCCCTGCCGGACATTATTACCGGGAAGGAGGGGCTTTTTATACTTTCAAGTATTCAATTCTTATGTCATTTTTTCTTTCCCAGCACTGCGGCCTGTGCCATCACTGCCGTTATGAACTCATTCCATCTTTGATCATCCTCGAACCACTTGGGGCACGTACAATCGGCAAAGGACGAAATGTCACTGTGCCTGTATACGCAGTCTGCGCCAAGTCCGTAGCGTGCCAAAAGCGATGCCGTAAGCTTTACAAGGGAGGCATAGGTGAACTTCCCGGGCTCTCCCGTATCACTTTCATAGCAGAACTCTATCGCCAGCGTATCCGCATTCCTGGCACCGCTTGCAAGCGCCTGCTCGTTTACCGGAATGCACTGGACTATCTTCCCGTCCAGATCCACAATAAAATGGACACTCAGATGGTTTCCCTTTGTAGTCTTGAGGGAGTTGTAGTAGTTGCGCTGTTCCATGGCACTTGTCCCCGGGTTGTCCGTGCAGTGGATAACGATACCCTTCGTATCGCGTTTTGCCATCCTTGCGCCGGGCCTTGAAAACTCGCTGATCTCCAGCATCCGGTTCAGGACCTCCTGGTCGCCTGCGGAAGACACCGTGCCAAGCTGTTCATGCATGAAAAGCTCCCTGTAAGCAACAACACACCCGAACACAAGAGCCGCGAGCACAGCCCCCAGAAAAGCGAAAACCGTTATTCTGATGATCATCGCCTTCCGGCGCTTTCTGCGCCTCCATTCGGCCCTTGACATAGGTGTTGACATTTAGTTACCCTCTACACTGTAGTTTGGAGCTTCCTTCGTGATATGGATGTCGTGGGGGTGGCTCTCCTTAAGGGAAGCAGCCGAGATCTTAATGAATCGCCCGGTTTCCTTGAGCATTTCAATATCCTTTGCCCCGCAATATCCCATACCCGAGCGGAGACCGCCGAGACGCTGGAATATGGTATCTTCAACGGTTCCCTTGTATGCAACACGGCCTTCCACGCCTTCCGGAACAAGCTTCTTGGCTTCTGTCTGGAAGTACCTGTCGCGACTGCCGTTTTCCATAGCGGCAATGGAGCCCATGCCGCGGTAAACCTTGTATTTCCTGCCCTGGTAAAGCTCAAATGTTCCCGGGCTCTCATCGCATCCTGCAAAGATGCTGCCCATCATGCAGACATTGGCGCCGGCCGCGATAGCCTTTGTGATATCGCCCGAATACTTTATTCCGCCGTCCGCAATGATCGGAATACCGTACTTTTTCGCAACTGCAGCGGAATCCATGATCGCAGTGATCTGCGGAACACCGATGCCCGCAACCACGCGTGTTGTACAGATAGAACCGGGGCCTATGCCGACCTTTACGCAATCAACGCCTGCCTTGATAAGAGCCTCTGTAGCCTCGCCCGTAGCAACATTTCCTGCGATTATCGAAAGCTCCGGGAAAGCATCCCTTACTTCCTTCACAACGCGCAGAACGTTTGCCGAGTGGCCGTGTGCCGTATCGATAACAATGGCATCAACCTTCGCATTAACAAGGCCCTGAACACGCTCAAGCACATTTGCGGTGATGCCTACGGCAGCAGCGCAGAGCAGCCTGCCCTGCCCGTCCTTTGCGGATGCGGGGTATTTGATCTGTTTCTCTATATCTTTGATGGTGATAAGGCCCTTCAGGTTGCCTGCGTCGTCCACGATAGGCAGCTTCTCCTTGCGGGCCGCGCCAAGGATCTTCTTGGCCTCTTCAAGAGTAACACCTTCCTTAGCGGTTACAAGACCTTCGGAAGTCATGCACTCTCTGATCTTTTTGCTGAAATCGGTCTCAAATTTAAGATCACGGTTAGTAATGATCCCCACAAGCTTTTTGCCCTCTGTGATCGGAACACCCGAGATCCTGTATTTGCCCATCAATTCGTCGGCATCTCTGAGAGTATTATCGGGCCCAAGAGAAAAAGGATCGGTGATAACGCCGTTTTCCGAGCGCTTTACCATATCGACTTCCGCTGCCTGCTCCTCTATGCTCATATTTTTGTGGATAACGCCGATGCCGCCCTGTCTTGCCATCGCAATAGCCATGCGATGCTCTGTTACCGTATCCATACCTGCGCTCATGAGCGGTATATTGAGCCTTATCTTCGCTGTAAGGTTCGTGGTAAGATCCACCATATTCGGCGTAACTTCCGAGTACGACGGAACAAGGAGCACATCGTCAAAAGTAATTCCTTCACCAATGATCGTTCCCATTTGTGACCTTCCTTTCTGAATGCTTTTCTCCGGCGCAGAGTCTATCTGCCCGTGTTTATTTATGATTTAAGGCTTTTACGCCATAAATGTTAAACTAAAAGGAAGTCCGGGTTTCTTATTTCCTTACTTCCTTTACGTTTCGTATCAATATTCTTTAAGTTTCCTGCGGTACACAGGATTACCCTTTATGAGTTCGAGCATCTTTTCAGACGGCTCAAACATGGTAACACAAAGGTTACCGTTAGAATCCTTGCCTGCAATGACATAGTTTTTAGCGCCCTCACGACCGGACGAAAAAGACCTGACTTTATATTTCTGATTGTTCAAGTAAGTGTCAAGGTCGTGGGAGCCTTCGGGCGCAAGGACATCTGCGCTGTCAAGATCCATACGGAGCAGCCTCTTCCTGTTGCTGCCGTTCAATATCCTTGCAAAGTCAAACTGTCCGTTTACATAGATGACTTCGTACTCAAGATTGCTCAAATACGGGAACAGCATGACCGTTGCAATTATCCCTCCTACAAACAGGAAAGCAATAAAAGCCTGCCCAAAATAGAAGAACAGCAGCAATAGAACTATATCCCCAAGGATCAGGAGTAATTTGTATAGAGTATATTTTCCGCCTTTTGCGGCTTTAACTGAGTTTTCTGCGTATGCCCCGTCCATTTCCAAACCTCAACTAGATCAACTTTTTTGTTATTATACAGACTGTGGAGTAAAAAGGCAAGGGGAAACACAAATATTTCATTTCTTTGCATCAATTAAGGAACGAATACAGACGGATAATAAATAACGACATGCCCAATATCCGCATAAAGTTTACAATGACCGCATATATCTGTCCATATCCTCGGCTATCCGCTTTGAAACCGCAACAGCCGCAACAACTGTTTTTGCACCGGTCACAACATCTCCCGAGGCAAAAACGCCGGGGATAGTGGTCTCGCCTTCCTCATTGGTGGCAAGGTTGCCTTTCTCGTTAAGTTTCAGTTCCTTGTCCCTTGTAACAAGGCGATCCTGCGGAACCTGAGAGATCGCAACAAGGATGCTGTCCGCTTTTACAAGGGTTGCAGTGTCCTCAAGCACCTTGAAGGTGGTCTTTCCTTCTTCGACCTCAACGGGCTCGATATCGCAGAACACCGGGCCGTCGTCCTCTATCCTTACAACTTCTTTTCTGTATTCGAACCGTACGCCGTCAACCTTTGCGTATTCAAACTCGCTTTTGGAGGCGTTCACTTCATCGCCGCGGACATAAACCGTTACCTCGCGTGAGCCGTGTCTTATCGCGGTGCGCGCCACATCCATGGCTGCGTTTCCGGCACCGATGACCGCTACCTTCTCGCCAAGGTCGTAAACATCGGGATTATTAAGATAGTTTATGGCATAGAACACGTTTCCGAACGTCTCACCCGGAATATTCAACTTTCTTGGTCTCCAAGCCCCCGTCCCGATAAACACCGACTTATAGCCGTCATTGAGCAGGTCCTGTATGCTTGTGGACCCACCTACTGCAAAGTTCGGGCGGAACTTGATCCCAAGCTCCCGCATCTTTTTATAATACCTGTCCAGGATAGACTTC
>JAGDCQ010000284.1 GCA_017958465.1 Lachnospiraceae bacterium | reverse complement strand
GCAGAGATCTGGCGGATGGGCTGGTCAGTTACCGTATCCTCATCAAAATACATGGGGCCGTCCGGAAGGCGCTCAAGGATAACCTTTACCAGCTCGTCCTTGTTATTGCCCTTTAAGGCCGAAACAGGCACTATCTCAGCAAAATCCAGCACTTCCTTATAGCTTTCTATAACAGCCGGAAGCTCCTCTTTTTTGACCTTGTCCACCTTGTTTATCACAAGCACCACCGGCGTCTTTCGCCCCTTTAAGAGCTCCGCGATATGCTGCTCCCCGGCGCCGATATAGCTTGTGGGCTCCACGAGCCAGAGGATAAGATCAACGCCGTCAAGCGTCTTCTCCGCCGTTTTCACCATGAAATTGTCCAGCTTGTTCTTGGCCTTGTGGATACCCGGCGTATCAAGGAAGATGATCTGCCCGCGGTCATCCGTATAGACTGTCCGGATGCGGTTTCTTGTGGTCTGCGGCTTAGCTGAGGTTATGGCGATCTTCTGCCCTATTATTCTGTTTGCAAGTGTTGATTTTCCGACGTTCGGGCGCCCTATGAGCGCCACGAACCCGGACTTAAAGCCTTCGGCCATTATTTCTTTTCCTCTCTTAAAAGCGGCGTTATCCTGTCAAATAATGCGGCGTTCTCGCGCAGGATGCTCTCGTTTCCGACACTTGTAAGGGTTCCGCTTTCTGCTATCTCCCTGAGCACCGGCCCGAACTTCCTGACATCCTCAGCCGTAGTGGAAAGCAGCTCATCACGCCATTTCTGGACTCTCTCGACGGGGAGCTTCCTCATCATGAAACCGAAAGAACGCTCACCGCGCAGTCTGGAGTTCAGGGGCGTATCATCGCTGCTCATGGTGCCGATGATGTACTTTGTCATCTGCTCCTCGTCCGCCTCGAAGTTTTCCGCAAAATCAGCGGCCTTTTTGAATACCTCAACGGATTCCCTGACTTTGGAATCCCTGTAGGTTGACATGACAAGAATGTCCTCAACTCCGAAGAAGTTGCCGAATGCGCCGTAAGCGCCGCCCTTTACGCGGATCTCCGGATAAAGGAGCTCGTTGTTAAGTATTGTGGTAAGGACCTTTGCGTAGCCTGTCTTTGCAAGGCTGTTCTTTGTTTCGCCCACAAGGGAGGTGTAAGTTACCTGGCCTGCGGTGTAGAAAGCCTCATTGCCTGTGGGAAGTGTAAACTCCTCCATCTTTGCGGCTTTGCCAAAACGCCCATCCTTAGGCAGTTCCTCAAAAAGCTTTGCGAAGCCCTTCTCAAACCTGCCGTAGGTCTCGTCTGTGGCCGTTACGGCCACTGTCAGGTTGCCTGTAGTAAAGATCTGTCCGCAGAGTTCCTCCAGCTGCTTGCAAAGCGCCGGATACTTGTTATCAAAGTCGTTCAGGATGCCATCCACATACTTGTAGAAGTCGATGCCGGAAGACTTAAGATCGTAGTAGGCTTGCTGCTTCTTGGTGGCCCTGCCCCTCAACGAACCCGTTAAATGGCCCTGAGCCTCAAGCCTGTATTCAAGGCCCGAGCGGATCATGTTCATCATGTCGTAAATATGCTTTTTATCATCAAACTTTGACCTTAAAAGGATCTCCGGGATAAGACCGGCAACCTCTGCCAGTTTATCCTCTTT